>WBUW01000189.1 GCA_008933495.1 Pseudorhodoplanes sp. | reverse complement strand
GCCGGTGCCTTGCGTCGCCTGCAACCAGTCGATCAAGTTCCACGATCTGCTCGATACCGCGCGCGAGCTTGGCGCCAAGGTGATGGCCACCGGCCATTATGTCGTCTCGCGCCCGGCGCCGGGCGGACGGGCGCTGTTCCGCGCCCGCGAGGAAGAGCGCGACCAGAGCTATTTCCTGTTTGCGACCACGCGCGCCCAGCTCGCCGACGTCCGCTTTCCGCTCGGCGACCTGCCGAAGGCGCAGACGCGCGAACTGGCGCGCCGCTTCGGACTGACGGTTGCCGACAAGCAGGACAGCCAGGACATCTGCTTCGTCCCGGCCGGGCGCTATACCGACATCATCGAGCGGCTAAAGCCCGGTGTCGCGACCCCCGGCGAGATCGTCGATCAGAACGGCAAGGTGCTCGGCCGGCACAACGGCATCATCAATTTCACGATCGGCCAGCGCAAGGGACTGGGCATCCCCGCGCGCGAGCCTTTGTATGTGCTGCGGCTCGAGGCGGCGACCAACCGCGTGATCGTCGGCACGCGCGAGCAGTTGCGGACCCATCGCATGGTCCTGCGCGACGTCAACTGGATCGGCGAAGGCACGATCGAACAGGCGCTCGGCCACGGCCGGCTGCCGGCGTTCGTGAAGGTGCGCTCGACGCGGGCGCCGACGCCGGCCTGGATCGCCTGCGAGGCCGGCGAGGTCGTCGTCGATCTGACCGAGGGCGAGGACGGGATCTCGCCCGGCCAGGCCTGCGTCTTCTATGATGCGCCCGAGGGGCAGGCGCGCGTGCTCGGCGGCGGGTTCATCGCGCGCACGGCGGCCGGCGAATACGCAAAGCCGGAACGGCCGGCCTCGGCGGTGGCGGCGGTTGCCGCGGTCGGTGGCTGAGGCGCAGGCGGGTTTTCAGAACAGGGGCGGCATTTGGGGGCCGAACTCGACAGGAACGCGGTCGCGAAGGCGTATGCGCGCTGGGCACCGGTCTACGATTTCGTGTTTGGCGCGGTGTTCGAGCGCGGGCGCAAGGCCTCGATCGCGGCCGCCGAGCGGATCGGCGGACGGATTCTGGAAGTCGGCGTCGGCACCGGCATTTCGCTGCCCGATTATGCGCGCTCCAACCGGCTTGTCGGCATCGACATATCCGAGCCGATGCTGCGCAAGGCCATGGGACGGGTGCGCGAGCACGCCCTGACGAATGTCGAGGCGCTGTCGGTGATGGACGTGAACCATCTCGCCTTCCCCGACAATTCGTTCGACGTGGTGGTCGCG
Organism: Pseudorhodoplanes sp.; assembly: GCA_008933495.1. Lineage (GTDB taxonomy): Bacteria > Pseudomonadota > Alphaproteobacteria > Rhizobiales > Xanthobacteraceae > Pseudorhodoplanes. Next base: position 5,005 of record WBUW01000189.1, on the reverse strand, counting down.
CAATATGTCATCACCGCGGTGCCCGATCCGGAGGCCGCGCTCGACGAGTTTGCGCGCGTCGTGCACCCGGGCGGCGAGATCATTCTCGTCAACCATATCGGGGCCGAGCACGGACTGCGCCGCATCTTCGAACTGGCCTTCGCCCCGGTCGCGCGCCGGCTCGGCTGGCGGCCGGAATTCCCCTGGGCGCGCATCAAGGCCTGGGTCGACGGACGGGCCGCCATGCGCGTGCTGGAACGAAAGCCGATGCCCCCGCTCGGACATTTTTCGCTGATCCGGATCGGCAAGCTCGCGTCCTGAGGGCAATGGCGCGGCGGCCGCAAGTGCGGATACCGGGCGCGCGCCGGCCGGGACCGGTTTTCCCGAATCTGCGGGGGAATTTCGACCCGGACGCGGGGCCGGACGGACATTTTCGGCGGCCAAGGCGGCTTTTCGGCCGGCTTGCTTGACACCATTTCCCGCTGCTCTCTATATCCGCGGCGGAAATGGCTTGCCGAACCCTCAGGCGCCTGCGGGCCGATGGGACGCGACGGTCTGGCGGAGTAGCTCAGTTGGTTAGAGCAGAGGAATCATAATCCTTGTGTCGGCGGTTCGAATCCGTCCTCCGCTACCAAAATCTGCAAGTCATTGATATATATAAACAATTGTGCGTTTCCCGCCAGGTTTTTCGGCTTCCCGGCAACGCGCGTCCGCAACGCCGATCATGAAAAAGTCCCGCGCACCATAGGCGGCGGGACCCAATCCGGCTGACCCTGCCAGTACATCCGTGGTCAGAGCGCCGTTGTCGGCTGCGCAGCCGGTCAGGCGGCGCGCAGATTCTCTGCAGCAGACTTTCCGGTGCGGCGGTCCGCCACCAGGTCGAACATGACCTTCTGCCCTTCGTTAAGGGTCTGCATGCCGGCGCGCTCGACCGCGCTGATGTGCACGAAGACGTCGCGGCTGCCATCCTCCGGCTGGATGAAGCCGAAGCCTTTCTGGGTGTTGAACCACTTCACAATACCCGTATTCATAGATCGTCCTTTCACTGACGGTGCATACATAGAGAACGGCGCACATGCGTGCGCGCCGGTCGTTAGTCGAATTTTGGAGAATGTTCTGAAACAGGTTCGCCTATCAGTGATCAGGCGATACGGCCCAGTCGTTCGGCCAAAGTCGATGTGACATGTATATAGACTGTCAGCCGTTTATCAAGGTGCGGCGTGAAATAAAACGCCGCCACTCCGGAGCGGGTTTGCGGCCGCCGGTACCGGATCGGGCCGCGAATGATAAAGCGGCTCCGGCCGTTCGCCGAAGCCGCTCTTTACGTTGACGGAAGCATTCCTCAGCGGCCGCCGCCGCCGCCACCACCGCCGCCACCGGAGCCGCCGCCGTCGCCGGAGTCGCGCCGCTCACGGGTCGACAGCGCGCGGGCATAGGGCACCGAGGAATCGCATTCATCCCAGAAGCCGAAGCCGCGGCTGGAATCTATATTGGCCCAGCACTTGTTGCCGGCTTTGATGGTCGCGCCCCACTTGTGCTTCACGGTTTCGGGGTCAACCGGTGCCCGACGGTGCATGGCCGAGGCCAGCGTCGCGGAGGCGGCCAGCAGAGACATCGCGATAACAAGGCGTTTCATGACACTGTCTCCCTTGCTGTTGCGATCATTGGTCGGGGCGCCGGGGAGACCGGTTCACGATTTATGAAGAAACTTTCATCCGGGAACGATTGCGCCGCGGACGGACCCGGTCTTCCGGAACACGCGCCGCCAGGGCGCAGCGGTCGCGCGCCTTCGGCCGCTTCAGCCGGATTTGAAGCCGGATTTGGCCGGCCTGTCGTTACCCCTGCAGCCGGCGCGCCTCGGCGCGGTAGAGTTCGTGCTCGGGCGCAAGCCGGCTCGCCTCGGCCATCAGCGCGCGCGCGCGGTCGAGCGCGCCTTTCTTCTCGGCGATGCGCGCGGCCTGGAAAAAGCCTTCGCCGAATTCGGGCGTGTATTGAATGAGCGCGTTGAAATAGGCTTCCGCCATGTCCAGCGAGCGGCCGCCGCGACGCAGCGCCGCCATGCCGCGCCGGTAGGCCTCGTCCTTGGGGATCGATTGGCCTTCGAAAATCACACAGCCGGTGCGGCGCGCCTCCTGGAGAAAGGCGCTGTAGAGCGGCCCGAGCACGGCCTCGGCCTCCTGCTCGATGCCGGCAATCGAGCCGGTCAAGTATGCTTAATAGTGGTTCTGCCGACGCAGTCTATTTTGGGTTGCTCGTTCGCGTCGGTTGTGATGAATTAGATTTCGCGTCGGTTCGGTTCAGGCGAACTCGCGCGGCCCAATCGAATACGGAGACTTTGATGAGGGTCTGTTTCGAGCGACGGGGCCGCGATCTCGTTATCTGTGTGCCAAGAACGATGGCGGACCGGGAGATCGACTTGGCGATCCGCAATCACACAGGGGGCAAGTTGGACCTTAAAAATGCGAAGCGGATCGACTATTGCAATCACGACGTGGGGCGCACTCACTATGTCGTGACTAATGCATTCTCGTTTGTGTTGGCTATGGATATGGTGGAGAACCCGCTTGTTACGCTGCGATGATTCTCCATGCGTTTGGTAGAATTCCGTCAATGCTTGATTTTATTCTAAGCGGCTCTTGATCTATAACGAACGTGAACCCCAAAAAATATATTCAGATCTTGCTATCGGCGCTTTTGCTTTTTTCGGCATTTGCGTTTGTGTTCGCCGGAACAGATAGTAAATCGCTTCGCGAAACGATGACAGCTATCCCGATTCATGCGCTCTTTTTCGTCATCGTGATTATGGTGGGGGGCGTTATTCTTGCCGCAGCCAGATTTATGTTGATTGCTCGCGACTTGGGTTATGCGCTTCAATTTCACAATGCCATAAGAATTTTTGCATTGTCACAACTTGCTGGCGTAATATTTTTTCAGTTACCGGGACAACTAATCGCACGCAGTGCGCTTTTATCTCGTCAGGCTATACCAGTTTCCGGAACTATTCTAATTACCGGTTACGAGCGTTTATGTTCAGCCTTCGTATCGCTGTTTTTGGCAGCCGGAGCGGCGATCTATTTGTTTGGACAAATACGTATTGATTTGGGAGCCGGCGGGACTGCATTTGTAAAAATTGTTGCTGGATTGGTCGCGGCGATTGTTGGCGGGGCATTGGTGGGTTGGGGTCGTAAGGCGGTTGATTTGATTCCACTAATAACCAACGTCGATATCAAAAGCGTATTGCGAACTCTGATATTATCGCTGTTAATTCAGCTCTCGACGATGATTGGATATATTATTCTTGCTCGAGCAACTGCCGGAGAAATATCGATTTGGTCACTAGCTGCCGCATCTTGCCTTGTCATGCTAGCGGCCAGCCTTCCGATTAGTTTTTCTGGATGGGGCATTCGTGAACTCAGTGCGATCATGGCACTCGGGGCTATCGGTGTTTCCGCGCATGAATCATTTATTGTTGCACTGCTAATGGGAATTATCTCTCTTTTTGCGATTGCGTGCTTGTTGCCATTCGTTATTGGTGTTCGCAATTTGGAGGTCGCTAACGCGAACAAGGCTGAAGCTTCAAAGTCATTGTTGCCTGATTATTCGGCAATGTTGGGTATTGCGCTTCCTCTGGCGGCTGCGACCGCGGTTTTTTTTCAAATCTTCATGCCTTTAAATCGCGGGCTATTGAATGTGAATTTGGCAGATCCGATTGCCGTGCTGGGTGGGTCGTTCTTCGTTGTTCAGCATTTCAAGAAAGGGTGGCCAGATTGGCGTTATCGCGGGTTCAATCGCTTTATTTTCTTGGTCACTTTGACTGTATTGTTTGGTTATTTACATGGGTTGGTTTCGTTCGGTTGGTCAGATTGGGCTTTCTCAAACAAGTTAATTGGCTGGCTTGTGTTGCTAAGTTATGGGGCGACTGGTGCGCTAATTGTTCGACAAGTTGGAGGCGAGGGATTTGATCTCTTGCTGAAAACGTTTGTTGGAGTCGCGGCCTCAATTGTTATTTTTGAGCTTTGTATTTTATTTGCGTATAGGGCTGGTGCTCATTCATTAGCTTCCGTTTTTTATTTGCCTCTTCAAGGATTGTCTCAAAATCGAAATGCGTTCGCTTTATTGTTATTATTGGCGCTTGCAGGACTAATTGTGTCGCGTTGGCTGCAACGCGATATACTTGCGGGAATTATATTAATTGGGATTTGGTACGCCGCATCACGTTCGGTGTTCTTCGCCTTGCCATTTGTCTTGTTAATTGCGCAGTATGTTAAAATAATATCGTGGCTATTTGTCGTTCGATCAATTGCTATTGCGTCGTTGCTTCTTTTTGTGACCACCGCGGGGCCGATCTTGATAAATCTTCTAGCGAGCACATCGGGTAGTTCATTGTATGAAATGATTAGACCAATAGTTACTGGAACAGATTCCGAACGGATGACAAGCATTGTTGGTGGCTTTAATCTGTTTATTCAGCATCCGTTTTTTGGTGCGGGCTTGGGCGCGTACTATGAACAGCAAGCGGCGGCGGGACATCCGCTAGTAATTCACTCCGTTCCCGTATGGCTGCTTGCTGAATTTGGAATTATAGGGGCGGTTATAATTGCCTCTCCGATTTTTTTTATTTTTTTCTCCGAGGTGTGTCAGAAGACTTATGGAACTAGAGGCGCGTTTTTAGTATTAATAATTACTGGATTTGCAGTAATGAGTGTTTTTCATGAAATAATGTACCAGCGAGGTTTCTGGATTTTGCTCGGTGCCGCAGTTGCATGCCAGAAAGCTGTCTGGGGTGAGCAGAGAAGCGGCTCCGTAGCTTGATAATTTGAATAATCCTTGTTAATCATTATTTATATAGCTTTCTAAATGCGCGCGCTGTCGACCACCGTCCAGCCGAGCGCCTTGAGTTGCTGCCTGGCGAGCGGGGTGGCCTGACCGGTGATGCGCAATTCGGCCTTGCCCGCGCGTCCGAGCCGCTTCATCGAGTCGGTGATGTCGCGCATCGCGCGGCTGGTGTTTTCGGTCCAGGACAGCG
>WBUW01000188.1 GCA_008933495.1 Pseudorhodoplanes sp. | reverse complement strand
TGTTCGCGGAGCCGCATAGCCGCCCCGCGCGCGCGCCTGCGATCCGCGCTCTTGCCGGCCGTGACCACAGCTTCCATGCTGGTGCCATGCCACCGGCCGATTTCCTGATTTCCGCCTTCGTGACACTCGTGGTCGTGGTCGATCCGCTCGGCCTTGTCCCCACCTTCATTGCGGTGACCGAGGGCCTGCCGGCGGCGGCGCGACGCCAGGTGGCGCTACGCGCCTGCCTGATCGCGGCCGGCATTCTCGCCGGCGCCGTGCTAATCGGCGCCTGGCTGCTGGACGCGCTCGGCATCGGCCTGCCGGCCTTCCGCATCGCCGGCGGCCTGCTCTTGTTCTCGATCGCCTCCGAAATGGTGTTCGGCGTGCGCATCGAGCGCCAGGCCCGGCAGGCCGAACAGGCGGTCGAGGAACAGGTGCGCAATATCGCCGCCTTCCCGCTCGCCATTCCGATGATTGCCGGGCCGGGCGCGATCACCGCCTGCGTGCTGCTGGCCGGCCGCGCCGGCACCAGCCTGCCCGCTCACGCCGGCCTGCTCGCGGTGATCGTCGCCGTGCTGGCGCTCACCCTTGCGGTCTTTCTGTTCGCCAGCCGCGTCGCCCGCCTGATCGGCGTCACCGGCAACATCGTGATTTCGCGCCTGCTCGGCGTCCTGCTCGCCGCGCTCGCGGTGCAGTTCGTCATCGACGGCGTGCGCGCGGCCTGGCGATAAGCCGGCCTCTGGCGCGGCCAACCGCGCGCCGTTACGGCATCGGTCGCGCGCGTCGTTCAGCCCGTGCGCAGAAGCTCAGCGCGGCGCCGGCGGGTTGGTGTCATCGTCCGGGTCCACCGGCTGGTTGCCTCCGGGATTGACCGGCGCGCGCAAACCCACCGGACCTTCGCGGCCTTCCGCCGGATTGGTCACCTGGTCGCTGTCGGGCAATCCGGCCACCGGAACCTCGCTGCGCTCGCCGCGCCCGGGCTGGCCGGTCATCTCCATCGGGGTGGGGGGCGGCCCGCCTAGACAGCCACCGCCCGGGAGCCATACGCAACCGCCGCCGCCTCGGGGGGGTGTGCGATTCTCGTCCGTCGGCGCGGGTTGACTGAGCGGATTCTCAGGCGCCGGACCCTTCGGTTCATTAGGATCGCCGCGATCAATTGGGTTTTTCAGAACTCCACCGCTTATCAGGTCATTCGATTTCGGATGGAACACGGATGGGTCGGGCGGGGAATCGAGCCGCGCGGCGCTAGTCGTGTGCATACTGCCGTCACTGCGTCGCTCGGTGCGGCGCTCGTAGTATATGCCGCCGCTATTCTGCCTGATCTCGACTTCAAACCAGGAACGGCGACCGGTGTGGACGCGGTGGGTTATTCGTGTCGGGTGACCACTATCGTCCCATTCGGTCCTGACTGTATTTCTGCGGCCTTGGCTGTCGGTGTAGCTGCGAGTGTCTCCACCGTCCGATGCCTCCCCGCGCGGATCGGGTACTGCGCCGCCGGCGGCCCCGGGGTAACCACTCTCGATGTTGTACTTGTCATCGCGCGGCGTATTGAACCCGCGGCCGGCGAGGATGTCTTCCGCGCTCGGGCGTTCGCGCGCGCCCGGAACGGTCGCGTTGGGTTCGGGCACCTGCAAGCCTGCATCGAGCGGAGACTTCGCTTGACCCGGCCGTCCGGGCTGGCGGCCAGGCAAGCCGACGCCGGCATTGCCGAGCAGCGCCTCGATCTCGCGGATGGCCAGCGCGTTCGCCTTATCCTGCAAACGCTGGTCGAGGCCGGGCGGGACCAACACGCGATCCGACGGAACGGCCACCGCGCCTGATGCCCCCGGCTGGGTTGCAGGCGGCGTCGCGATGCCCGGAGCATTGACCCCGCCGGCCCCAGTGCCTCCTGCCGAACCGGCGCCCGGCATCTTGGCCTCCTCCACGGGCACGGAATCGATCGTGAAGTCGCCCCAGTGATTCGGCTGATCGCCACCGGCGCCAGGACTGAGCGCTCCTTGTCCCAAGCCTTGCAGATTCTTGGCAGGGTCGGTCACGATGGCAGCCGCGCCCAATGCACCCGTCCCACCGGTAAGGGACGATGGCGTGAGCTTCGGCGGATCTGGCTGCGGCGAGCCTTCGATGCCCGGCGTTACGATGCGCCTGCGGTTCGTCAGCGTGTCCTGGCGAAGCGGCGGCGGAATTTTCAATTGACGCCGCGTCTTGCCCCCGACCGCGACGCCTTCGCTCTTCGTCGCCGTGCTCTTCTTTTTCTTCCTGGCTTCGGCCGGCGCCTCGTCGCTGCGCGTGCCCGACGGCAGGACGCCGCGGGTGGTGTTCATCGAACGGATCGACAGGTCGGGCCGGGCGATCGAGAAGCCGCCCATGCTCGGGCTGATGCTGTTGGGTCCCGCATAGGATACGGAGCACAGGCCGGCGACTACGGCCGCCACCAGCGCAGTCTCAAGCAGAATGACACGCTTAGGCGAAGTCATGTGAACCTCCCGTTCCGCTTCCCGTTATGAAAAACAGGCGCCTCCCGGTTTTGTCGGCGGGAGACGGGACGAGGTTCACTGGCGCATGACGGAATGGGGGAAGCCGCCAGAACGTCATCGGCCAGCTTCAATTTCACATATATTTTGCGCCCATTGCGGGATTCCCGCAATGGCTCCGGCTTGACGTGGCGGTATAAAATTACCGGCGCCTCAGGCGCCCGCCTTCATTCGCGCCGCCTTCTCGCGCGCCGCCTTGAAACCGGAGACGAAGCGCGCCAGCGTGTCGGAGGTCTGGCCGCGCGGCAGCATCACTTCGACCAGCGAGAACATGCCGCGCCGCTTGACCGCGCGTTCGAGCGCGGCGACGAGTTCGGCGCGCGTCGACACCCGCTCGCCGTGGCCGCCGAGCGAAGGCGCGATTGCGGCATAGTGCCAGTCGTCGAGATTGTTGAACTTGGATTCCGGCTGGAACACACGCAGCATTTCCCAGCTCGCATTGTTGAACAGCACCACGATCGGATCGAGCCCGTAGCGCCGGCAATTGCCGATCTCCCAGCCGGTCATCTGGAACGCCCCGTCGCCGACCAGGATCAGCGGACGCCGCCTGGTCGCCGCCGCAACCCCGATCCCGGCCGGCACGCCGAAGCCCATGCCGGCATAATAGCCGGGCGCCGCCAGCGCCGAATTCTCGATCTCCATGGCGGTGAACAGGCAGTCGCCGACGTCGGCGGTCATCGGCATGACGCCGTGGCGGTCGAACAGGTCGTTGATGGCGCCGGCGATGTCGGACGGCCGGATCGGCTTGTCGTCGGCCTTCAGCCCGCGCGGATAGACGATCCTCGGACGCCGGACGCTCTTGCGCGCCTTGGTCTTGCGCGCGCGCGCGATCAGGGCATCGACCAGATCGTCGAGCGGCATGTCGGAATAAAGATGGTGGCCGACGCGCACCTGCCGGTCGATGGCGAGCATGGTGCGGCGCGGATCGAGCCGGCGCTGCGAGAGCGCGAAATTGGTGTCGGAGATGATGACGCCGAGCAGCAGCAGCGCGTCGGCCGATTCCACGAGCCGGTTGATGTGCGCATCGCCGGCGGCGCCGAGATAGGTCCCCGCCACCACGTCCGGCGCGTCGGCCAGGAGGCCGCGGCCCATGAACGTGGTGACGACGGGAATCCCGAGCTTGCGCGCCAGCGCCGCCACCCGCTTTTCGGATTGATAGCGGCGGATTTCGACGTCGACGATGATCACCGGCGATTTGGCGGCGGCGAGCCGGGACAGGATTTCGCCGGCGCATTCGGCGAGCGCCTCGGCATCCGTCGGCCGGCGCCCGAGCACCGGCACGCTTGCCGCCGGCACGCTCACCATGTCGCGCGGAAACTCGATATAGACCGGCAGCGAGCGCTCGCGCGCCGACTGCAGTACGCGCGCAATCTCTCCGGGTGCGGCCGCCGGATCATCGAGCACGGCCTGGTCGCAGGTGATTTCGCGGAAGACCGCGAGCTGGGTGCCGATGCTGCGCGCCTGATGATGCAGCAGGAAGCCGCTCGCGCGCTCCGCCGCGCCCGGGGCGCCGGCGATCACCACGACCGGCGAACGCTCGGCATAGGCGCCGGCCACCGGGTTGACGACATTGAACGCGCCGGCGCCATAGGTGACGACGGCGACGCCAAGCCCGCCGTGATAGCGCGCCGCGGCATCGGCGGCAAAGCCGACCGCCGGCTCATGACTCAATTCGAAATGCGGCAGGATACGGCTGTCTTCGATCGCCTTGTAGAAAGGCAGCACGAAATCGCCGGGGATGCCGAATATCTCGCGCGCGCCGTGCGCCTTCAGCGCCTTGAGCAGCGCAATAGCCAGGGACTGCATGGGCGCAGTGTGCACGCGCGCGGCCGCCGTGCAAGGCGGCACGCTCTTGCGTGCTTGCGCGCGGCAATGGGCGCCGCGCGCAAGGCGGCACCGCTCAGCGCGGCGGCCATCCCGGCCAGAAGCACAGGCCCTCGACCTTGAAGCTGGAGACCTTCATCGGTGTGCCGGAGCAGATGCCGACATCGCCGCTTACTTTTCCAAGACCGAAGACCAGGGTGCCGGGCGTGATGCCGGAGCCGGTCACATTGTATTTGCCGACCAGAACGCAGGCCGGCGGCGCCCAGACTGCGCAGCCGCGGAACTGCTGGTCGATCGCAATCCTTTTCTTCTTCGCGGCCTCGGCCGGAATCGTCATTGCGAGCGCGGCACAAAGCGTCGCCCCGGCGATCAGAAATCGCGTTGTCATGCTTGTCACCCCTGTCGCTATCACCGCATGGATGCGGCGATACAATTACAGCAGGCACACGGTCGCTGATGCAACCGGTATTTGGCGTCCGCCCGCGGCCGTCAATCGCTGCAGCGGAATCGCTAGAACGGAATCTCGTCGTCCATGTCGTCGCGCCGCCCGCCGCCGGCCATGGCCGGCTTGCGCGCGGCGGTCGGCCCCGGCGAGCCGAATTCGTTGCCGCCGCCGAAGTCGCTACCGCCCGCCCCGCCGCCGGCGCGGTCGAGCATGGTGAGCTGCGAATTGAACCCCTGCAGCACGACCTCGGTCGAGTATTTTTCGACGCCGTCCTTGTCGGTCCATTTGCGCGTCTGCAGCGCGCCCTCGATGTAAACCTTGGCGCCCTTCTTCAGATATTGCTCGGCGATCCGGCACAGGCCCTCGTTGAAAATCACCACGCGGTGCCATTCGGTCTTTTCGCGCCGCTCGCCGGTCGCCTTGTCGCGCCAGCTTTCCGAGGTGGCGACGCGCAGGTTCGCCACCGGCCGGCCGTCCTGGGTGCGGCGGATTTCGGGGTCGGCGCCGAGATTGCCGATCAGGATCACCTTGTTCACGCTGCCTGCCATCGCACTCTCCCGCTGTCGCCGCCGCCATTGGTCCCGCCGTCACCCTAGTCCGAAGGTCGGGGCGGCACCCGCGCTTGGCCAACCGGCGCGGTCCTTTTCCACAAGCCGCGTCGACCAATGGCGGTAATGTTCTGTGTTTGTTCTAGCATTGCCGTAACCTCTGCGCAACCGGCTGCTGCTAGCGTTTCTGCTGGGGAAGCCACGTGTCGGGGACCGGTGTGAAGCGTCTTTGCGTTTGCGTCATCGCGTGTGCGGCCGGACTGCTCATGCGCGCGGGTCCGCTCCTGGCTGCCGACCTGCGCATTCCGTCCGTCGACCCCTACAACTGGAGCGGCTTCTATGTCGGCGTGCATGCCGGCTACGGCTTTGCGTCGGCGCGCCAGTCGGTAACCGCCGGCGGGACCGTGTTTCAGACGGCGGAAGACCTCGACGGCGCGCTCGCCGGCTTCCAGGCCGGCGCCAACACCCAGCTCGGCCCGCTCGTGCTCGGCCTCGAAGGCGATTTCGGCTGGTCGTGGCAGAGCAACCGCTTCAATTCCGGCGCGTCCGGCGTCTCGCTGTCGCTTGAGAGCGAAATCCCGTGGCTTGCGACGCTGCGCGGACGCGCCGGCTTCGCGCTCGACCAGTGGCTGCTCTATGGCACCGGCGGCCTCGCCGTTACCGAGATGCGCCACAGCGGCAGCGTCACGGTCTCCGGGACCACGACCACGCTCAGCGGTTCGGAGCCGCAGGCCGCCTTCGTGTGGGGACTCGGGCTTGAGACCGCGCTCTACGGTTCAAACGTGACCGCGCGCATCGAATACCTGCACGTCGACACCATCGACCTCGCCAAGACCTATTCCGGGATCGCCGCCTCCAGCACCGCGACCAATGCGATCTGGCGTCTCGGTCTCAATTACCGCTTCGGCGGCGGACGCTGATCAGCGTCCGGGCC
>WBUW01000187.1 GCA_008933495.1 Pseudorhodoplanes sp. | reverse complement strand
AATCACCTCGGCTATGCGCTGACCTGGTTCGGCCTGGCGGCGGCGCTGGCCGGTGTTTTCGGCGTCTGGGCCGCAGCTCAGCTCCGCCCGCGGGGGAAGTCCGCTTCCTTGTGAAAGGCCGGGGGAGGCATTAGTCTCTTCCATGCTTTCGGCCGCGGTCGCGCGCCGCTGCCAAAGTGTTGTCCTTTCAATAGGTTAAAGAAATGTCCCGGGGCCGTCCCGGCCCATCCGGCGGGAGATGGAAGATTTGGCCATGCGCTATGTGTCCACGCGGGGCGAGGCGCCCGTACTCGGATTTGTCGAGGTGACGCTTGCGGGCCTGGCCTGCGACGGCGGGCTTTATGTGCCCGAATCCTGGCCGGTTTTGTCGCCCGGGACGATCGCGGCGCTAGCCGGGCGGCCCTATCCCGAGGTTGCCGCCGAAATCATCCGGCCGTTCGTCGGCGACGCGTTGTCCGAGGGCGATCTCGCGCGGCTGTGCCGCGAAGCCTATGGCAGCTTCCGCCACCCGGCCGTCGCCCCGCTCGCGCAGCTCAACGTCAATACCTTCCTGCTCGAACTCTTCCATGGTCCGACGCTGGCGTTCAAGGACCTCGCCATGCAGTTTCTGGCGCGGCTGATGGATCATGCGCTGGAACAGCGCGGCGAGCGCACGACCATTGCGGTTGCCACCTCCGGCGACACCGGCGGCGCGGCGGTCGAGGCCTTTCGCGGGCGCGCGCGCATCGATCTCGTCGTGCTGTTTCCGGACGGGCGCATTTCCGATGTGCAGCGGCGGATGATGACCACCGCGTCGGACCCGAACGTGCACGCCATCGCGGTGGAGGGCACCTTCGACGACTGCCAGGCCATCGTGAAAGGTATGTTCAACCATCACGCCTTTCGCGACCGGGTGCGCTTGTCGGGCGTCAACTCGATCAACTGGGCGCGTATTGTGGCGCAAATCGTCTATTATTTCACCGCCGCGGTCGCGCTCGGCGCGCCGCATCGCAAGGTCGCCTTCACCGTGCCGACCGGCAATTTCGGCGACGTGTTCGCCGGCTATGTCGCCGCGCGCATGGGCCTGCCGGTCGACCGGCTGGTGGTGGCGACCAATGTCAACGACATCCTGGTGCGCACCCTGACCACCGGCGCCTACGAAATCCGCGACGTCGTCGCGACCTCCTCGCCGTCGATGGACATCCAGGTCTCGTCCAATTTCGAGCGGCTGGTGTTCGATGCCAGCGGGCGCGACCCGGCGCTTGTGCGCGGCCTGATGGGAGCGCTTGCGCAGTCGCGGCGCTTCGAGACCCCGCCGGCCACGCTTGCGCAGATGCGCGCGCTGTTTTCCGCCGATCGCGCCGGCGAGGACGAGGTGGCGGCCACGATCCGCACGACGCTGCGCGAGACCGGCCAGCTCATCGACCCGCATACCGCGGTCGGCGTCGCGGTTGCCGAGAAGGAAACGCGTGATCCGGCGCTGCCCATGATCGTTCTGTCGACCGCGCATCCGGCCAAGTTTCCCGACGCGGTCGAAGCGGCCTGCGACCGCCGGCCGGAACTGCCCGAGTGGCTGTCGGGCCTTGACGAAAAGCCCGAAAATTTCACCGTCCTGCCGCCCGACCAGGTGGAGATCGAGCAATTTGTCCTTGCGGCCAGTCGCGCCGCGCGTGGAGGTGCTGCCGCATGAGTGTTGAGATTAGCCGTCTGCCGACCGGGCTCACCGTCGTCACCGATACCATGCCGCATCTGGAAACCGCCTCGCTCGGGGTGTGGGTCGGCTCGGGCAGCCGCGACGAGGAGACGCAGGAGCACGGCATTTCGCACCTGCTCGAGCACATGGCGTTCAAGGGCACCCGGCGGCGCACCGCGCGCCAGATTGCCGAGGAGATCGAGGCGGTCGGCGGCGATCTCAACGCCGCCACTTCGGTCGAGACGACGGCCTATTATGCGCGCGTGCTCAAGGCGAACGTGCCGCTGGCGCTTGACGTGCTCTCCGACATTCTCGCCGAGCCGGCTTTCGACCCGGTCGAGCTGCAGCGCGAGCAGAACGTCATCGTGCAGGAAATCGGCGCGACCGAGGACGCGCCCGACGATCTCGTCTTCGACCGCCTGCAATCGGCGGCGTTTCCGGATCAACCGGTCGGCCGCCCCATCCTCGGCACGCGCGAAAGCGTCTGCAGCTTTCGGCCCGAGCATCTGCGCCGCTATCTGTCGCGCAATTACCGCGCGCCCGACATGTTCGTCGTCGCGACCGGCGCGGTCGATCACACGCAGGTCACCGGCGAGGCGGCGCGGTTGTTCGGCAGCTTCCGCGAACCGGCAGCGCCGGCACCGGCGCCCGCCCGCTTCCACGGCCGCTCCAATGTCGAAATCCGCGACCTCGAACAGGCGCATATCGCGATCGCATTCGAAGGCCTGCCGCAGCGCGATCCCGAGCTATACAGCCTCCAGGTCTTCGCCAGCGCACTCGGCGGGGGCATGTCGTCGCGCCTGTTTCAGGAAGTGCGCGAAGCGCGCGGCCTGTGCTACTCGATCTACAGTTTTCACATGCCCTATTCCGACACCGGCTTTTTCGGCCTCTATGCCGGCACCGATGCGGCGGATGCGCCGGAACTGATGCAGGTGGTCATCGAGCAGATCGCGGGCGCGGCCGAAAACATCGCCGCAGCGGAGATCGCGCGCGTGAAGGCGCAGATGAAAGCCGGCCTGCTGATGGCGCTGGAAAGCTCGAGCGCTCGCGCCGAGCAGCTCGCGCGCCAGATGCTGGCCTATGGCCGGCCGATTCCGCTGGCGGAACTGGTCGCGCGCATCGATGCGGTCAGCGTCGAGAGCGTGCGCGCCGCCGGGCGGGCCTTGATCGCCCGTAGCCGCCCCGCGGTTGCCGCGCTCGGGCCCGGCAGGGGGCTTGAGAATGTGGCCGCAATTGCCGAAAGTGCCTTCCGCAAGGCGGCCTGACGCTCGACCGTCGGCAGCGCGGCGGCTTCGGCGCGACGCAGATCACGCGGCTCGCACATGGCGTTTTTCCGGACCATCAGCGTAACCGATCTCGTCCCGGTCATTCCCGGCGACGGCGTGGTCCTGCGCACGCCGCAAATGTCCGACTATGCCGCCTGGATGGAGCTGCGCGCGCAAAGCCGCGACTTCCTCACCCCCTGGGAGCCGAGCTGGCCGGAGGACGAGTTGACGCGCGCTGCGTTCAAGCGGCGCCTCAGGCGCTACAGCGAAGACATGCGCGCCGACCTGTCCTATCCCTTCTTTCTGTTCCAGAAGGAGCCGAACCGGCTGCTTGGCGGGCTGACCCTGACCAATGTGCGGCGCGGCGTCGCGCAGACCGCGAGCCTCGGCTACTGGATCGGCGCACCGTTTGCGCGCCGCGGCTTCATGACCGCCGGCGTGCGGGCCCTGATCCCGTTCGTGTTCGACGCGCTGCGACTGCACCGGCTGGAAGCCGCCTGCATCCCGACCAACGAGCCCTCGATCCGGCTCCTGGAACGCACCGGCTTCGTTCGCGAGGGCCGGGCCCGCGAATACCTGTGCATCAACGGCCTGTGGCAGGACCACCTGCTCTATGCCCGCTTGCGCGACGATCCGGTTTACCCGCCGCTTTAACCGTCGCAGCGGTCCGCCTCCCGCCGGCCTTGGGCGCGCCATTGTTGGGCTGCTATAAGACGCGGCGAGTAGAGAGCATGCGTAACCGTTGCCGGGTATCCCTGTCAGCCGCCAGCCGGACCGCCGTCATCGCGGCGACGGCCATGATAACCGCGTTCGGCCTTGCCGGATGCGCCTCCGGCGACGCAACGGCAACCGCAGGCGGCGCCCCGACCGGCTCGCCCTCGCTTGCCGAGCGCTTTGCCGGTTCCGCCGGCGCCTTTGCGCAAAACAGCCAGCCCGCCGATTCATTCGATCCGGCCGATTGTCCGCCGGTCGAAGTCCGCCACGGTACCTCCACGCTCTCGGTCACCGCGGCCAGGCGCGATCCCGCGACAGCGGAACTGCGCTACCAGGGAACGATCGCGCAGACCGCACGCGAATGCCGCGCGGCCGGGCCAACCCTGACGATCAGGGTGGGCGTGCAGGGCCGTATCATCCTCGGGCCGGCGGGCGGCCCGGGGCAGATGGACGTTCCGCTGCGCTTTGCGCTCGTGCAGGAAGGGCCCAGCCCGAAAACGATCTGGACCAGATTCTACAATGTGCCGGTGGTGATCCCGGACGGCCAGTCGCACGTCAACTTCACCCATATCGAGGAAGACCTGACGGTGCCGAAGCCGAGCGCAGATGTCCTGAGCGCCTACGTGATCTATATCGGTTTCGATCCGCTCGCCGCGGCCAGGCAACCCACGCGCCCGGCACGCAAGCCGAACGCCCCGCGCCGCTGAAGCCAGATCCGCCGCACCGGCCGCTCCGGCGCAAGATCACGCTCTAATAGCCGCGCAATTGCACCATGGTGGCCTTGAGCGCGCGCATGTCGGCGATCACCGCGCTGGCGCCTGCGGCTGTCAGATGGCTCGCCAGGTTGAGAGCGGCGTGACTGCCGCCGACAAAACCGATCGCGGTCATCCCCGCCGCCGTCGCCGCCGTGACGCCGGCGGGCGAATCCTCGACGACAATGCAGTCCTGCGGCGCGATGCCGACCCGGCTCGCAACATGCAGGAACAGGTCCGGGGCCGGCTTGCCGGCGAACACATGCGTGGCGGAGAAGACATTCGGCCCGAAGAAGCGCAGAAGGTCGGTGCATTCGAGGCTCGCGCGCACGCGATCGATTGGCGACGATGATGCCACGCATTTCGGCCCGCGCAGCCAGGACAGCGCATGGACCACATGCCGGATCGGGCGCAATTCCCGCTGCAGCCGCGTCAACGTCGTGCGCGCAACGTAGGCGCCGAAATCCGGCGGCAGACGGAGACCGGTCGCCGCCTCGACATCGGCGAACATGTCGGCCGGCCGCCGGCCGGTGAAATAGCGGGCAATCACGTCCGGCGTAAGCTGCAGGCCGAGCTCGCGGAACGCCTCCGCCGCCACCGACATGGCGATCGGTTCACTGTCGACCAAGACGCCGTTGCAATCGAAGATAATCACGCACGGCTCCCCACGGCCCAAACATCCGGACACGCACGCAACGTGATTTACGCTTCAAAGATAAGAAAATCGGCCGCGGTAACAATATACGGCGGCGCCTGTGCGCAATGCTATGCACAGATTCCTTGCCGAACAACGAGTCCGATCTGGAATTCCGGGCAGACCCGCGGGCCCCGGGCAGGGCTCGTCAGTTCAGCTTTTTCTTAACGTCGTCAATACCTTGCGCAAGGAGCCGTTCGGCCACCTTGCCGCTCACCGACTGCGCGAGGACCTTCTCGGCCGCCGCCACCGCCGCTTCCGCGGCCGCGCTGCGCACATCCGCCAGCGCCTGCGCTTCCGCCTGGGCGATCTTGGTCTCCGCCATCTTGGTCCGGCGGGCGACGAAGTCCTGCAGCTTGGCGTCGGCTTCCGCCGCCATGCGCCCGGCTTCCGCCTTGGCGCCAGCAACGATGGCTTCCGCCTCGCGCTGGGCTTCGCCGCGCTTGTTCTGATACTCGGCGAGCAGCTTGCGGGCTTCGTCCTTGAGCTGGCGCGCCTCGTCCAGCTCGGCCTTGATGCGCGCGGCGCGCTTGTCGAGGATATCCAGCAGCGTGCGATGCACGCCGACATAGCCGAGGATGCCGATGAAGATCACGAACGCGACGGCAACCCAGGTTTCCGGTTGCATCAGAACGGCCATCGGCGCACCTCAGCGTTTCAGGGCTTCGGTGACGGCATCCGCCACCGTCTTTTCGGCCGGAGCCTGGCCGATCAGCCGCTCGACGATCGCGGCCGCGGCATCCACCGCGATGCCCTTGACGTTGGCCATCGCCGCCGACCTGGTCGCAACGATCGCCTTCTCCGCCTCGTCCAGCTTGCGGTTGAGCCGCTCCTCCAGCGCCTTGCGGCGCTGGTCGGCCTCCGCCATCAGCGAATCGCGGGTCTTGGCCGCAATCGCCTGGGCGTTGGCGCGCGCGTCCGCGAGCAGCCTTTCATAGGCTGCGACCGCGGCTTCGGTTTCGGCCTTCAGCCGCTGCGCTTCCGCAAGATCATTCTCGATCTGCTTCGCGCGGGCGGCGACGATGCCGCCGACGCGCGGCAGGGCCACCCGCGCCATCAGCAGATACAGCGCGCCGAAAATCAGCACGAGCCAGACCAGTTGGGAGGCAAAGGTGTCCTGCCGGAACGGCGGAAACGGTTCTTTCGCTCCGCCGGGTGCCTGGGTGTGCGCGGTATTGGTG
>WBUW01000186.1 GCA_008933495.1 Pseudorhodoplanes sp. | reverse complement strand
GGCTCGATGTTCTACAATGCACCGCAGGCGGTGTTCACCCGCTATGACCTGAAGAACGCCAAGGCGGTCGCTTATGAAGTGGTATCCAACCGGCCGAAGGTGAATGCGTTCCGGGCGCCGTGCGTGCCGCAGGCTATTTTTGCCGCCGAAAGCGTGATCGACGAACTGGCCAGGAAACTCCGCATCGATCCCATCGACCTCCGCCTCAAGAATGCGGCGGGCGAGGGCTACACCACGATCTATGGCCAGACCTTTGGCCCCATCGGCGTCATCGAGACGTTGCGGGCGGCGAAGAAGACCGCTCATTACAATGCGCCGCTCGGACCCAATCAGGGCCGCGGCGTGGCGGCCGGATTCTGGTTCAATCGCGGCGGCGAAACTACGGCATCGCTGAGCGTCGCCCCGGACGGTTCGGTCACGCTGCTGTTGGGCACCGTCGACGTCGGCGGCTCGCGCATATCGATCAGCATGATGGCAGCCGAGGAACTGGGCATCCCGCTGGACAAGGTTCGCGCGGTAGTTTCCGACACCAACGGACTTGGTTACAATATGGTTACGGCGGGCAGTCGCGCCACTTTTGCCAGCGGGATGGTGGTCGTCGATTCAGCACGCAAGGTCATCAATGAGCTGTGCAAGCGCGCCGCCATGATCTGGGGCGTGCCGGAAGATGGCGTCGTGTTCGAGGAGGGGCATTGCCGCCCGGCAAGCTCTAACGTTGGCGAGTTCGCGCCTTTGTCCATTGCTGACATCGCCAAACAGGCCGGCGCGACCGGGGGCGCCATTGCCGGCCATTCCGAACTGAACGTTACTGGCGCCGGTCCCGGCTTCGGCGTTCATATCGTCGACGTTGAAGTGGACAAGGAGACTGGCGGCGTCAGGGTGGTGCGCTATACGGTGGTTGCTGATGCAGGCAAGGCCATCCATCCGCTTCAGGTGGAGGGTCAATACCAAGGCGGCGCGGTTCAGGGCATCGGCTGGGCGCTCAATGAAGAATATATTTACGGCGAGGACGGCCGGCTGCAGAACCCGAACTTCCTCGATTATCGCATCCCGGTCGCGTCCGACGTGCCGATGATCGATCCGGTCATCGTCGAGGTACCCAACCCGAAACACCCCTTCGGCCTGCGCGGCGTCGGCGAGGTTCCGGTGGCGTCGACATTGGGCGCCATTGCTAATGCCGTCACCGACGCCATCGGTATCCGTCCGTTCGAGCTGCCGATGTCGCCGCCACGGCTCTTGAAGCTGATCGAGCAGGCACGCGCCACGGGCTAAAGCGTGATCCCGAAACGTGCGCAGCGGTTTTCGGAAAAGATCATGCGCAGACAACGAGCTGAAGCGGGATGACGGTTCGAAGGAAGGTCATCCCGCTTTCGCTGTGAACTTCCAGGAGGTTGTTCGTTCGCCCAGGCCGTGAAAGCTGAAGTGGCCAAACACCGGCGATTCACGGAGGATCGAATGGACGCGGGCAAGAATGTTCTCCCGACCCCGAACGGTCGAGAGCAAATCGTTGGCGCCGTAGTGGAGGACGGTCTGACTAACGCCGCCCCGGCGCGTCACTTCAACACGACGTCGAGAACGGTTACAGCCCGCATTCACTCCGACAAGGGGCCGGAGTTCATGACCGCAACATTGTGAGACCGGATAGCCGCTATTGGCGCCAAGACCGCCGATATCGAGCTCGGCGGTTCGTGCGAGTACGGATATATGGAATCCGTCAACGGCAAGCTGCGCGATGAACTGCTCAATGGTGGGATCTTCGGCGCAATGAAGGAGCCTCAGATCAGGATCGAAGCCTGGCGCTGCCACGACAACTCCATGCGCCGGAATTCTTCGCTCTGCCAGTGACCGCCGACACCGGAACTCATCGCCTGGCCGGAATCAAAATCCGTGACAGAAATGCGATCGCTGAACTAACATCCCAGTCGGATCACTCAGATGGGGCTGGTCAAGAGTCCGTAGCTGTTGCAATCTGTATTCTTGTTGTTACCCCAAGCGTAGCAACGGTAGAGAGACTTGCGGGAGGGGGCGGATATGAGGCGGCGTTTGATTGTCGGCTTGACGGGAGCTACCGGAGCCATTTTGGGTATCCGGCTGCTCGAGGTGCTCAATGACACCGACATAGAGTCGCATCTCATCATCAGCAAATGGGCGCAACGCACAATTGAACATGAAACATCCTATCGTATCGATCAGGTTCGCAGCCTTGCCGACGTCAATCATCATCCATCCAATATGGCGGCAACGGTATCCTCCGGTTCCTTTGTGACCGAGGGAATGGTGGTGATTCCTTGTTCCATGCGTACGTTAAGCGGCATTGCGCACGGCTTTGGCGAACATCTCGTTCACCGTGCCGCAGATGTTGTTCTTAAAGAGCGTCGCAAGTTGGTACTCGTTGCGCGAGAAACACCGCTATCCGCGATACACCTGGAAAATATGCTAAAGCTTGCGGCAATGGGAGCAACAATTATCCCGCCGATGCCGGCGTTTTACAACCATCCTCAGTCGGTCGACGACATCGTCAACCATATCGTTGCTCGGGTTCTTGACCAGTTTGCGATAGCTGCCCCGTTTGCAAAACGCTGGGATAAGCAGATGGGCATTCCGGCAAGTCGGCGAGAGCGGGTTGATCTGCCGACGATGGTTCATAGCAAAGGACCGGCGGTGTGAGCAAAATTGCTTACGTTGCCGGTGTGAGATTGTTGTGATCGACCGGTTGGCGCCGTCCGGAAGCGATCATCACTTGAAATTATGTCTGGCGGTCTGTTGCCATACAACAATTATTGCGAGTTTCGCGGCACCGTTCGGAATCATGCGAGTTGGTCGATATCGGCAGACCGGTCGATCGGCAGTACGATGTTGCAAAGGTTCTGAAGCGGAATTGCGCGAAACGAGGTCAGGCAACTGTCTTAACGAATAGCGGTACGCAATATCCACTTGCCGGCGGCCGCTATTCGACCCGCAGCCAGGCGCTGCCGGCAGTTCAGGCAACTGGGCAATCAATCTTCGAAAAGGTGAAGGTGTTGATGCGTCTCGATCATCCGGTCGGGCCGACAGTGACAGGCAACGGAGCCCTTTGTCAGGAAGAAGTGCTGACCGGGGATCAAATCGACCTCACCTGTTTCGCTGTTCCGGTCTATAGCCTGCTAGAGCATGATCCCGAAAAGTGTGCAGCGGTTTTCGGAAAAGATCATGCTCAAACAAAGAGCTGAAGCGGGATGTCGATTCGAAGAGAAATCATCCCGTTTTAATGGTCAAAACCACGCCGCTCGGACGACCACTGCATTGCGGTCAGATCAGCGGAACGATCGGCATCACCAACATGATCGAACGAGACCGGGGCGCTAGACGTCGCGCATGACCAGCTCGCGACCGGCCGGACGCTTCGCGGGCTCACGATTGTTGATACGGAGATCCGGCCTCTGGATCGGCTCGCACCGATGCAATAACTTCAGTCCGGTCCTCGAACAGGCGTGAACAAATGGAGCCAGTCAATATGGCGATTGATTTGTCAAATTCCCCTTCCATTCAGTTGCGGGCAGTCAATAAGGAGGCTGGCGAGAGCTTTCGCGCCATGCGTCAGGCAGTCATGTCAGCCGGCCCGCTGGACGGCAGAACGTGTGAACTGATCGTTTTGTCGTCGCTGGCGTCGACGGGTCTCGAACTGTCGTTCAAAGTCCATGCCTTGAAAGCCCGCAAGGCCGGAATTGACAAGGCGGCGCTCCAGCACGCCGTCCTGGTAACGCTCGGAGCGGCAACAGTCATCATGCGGATTACGGAGGCGCTGCGCTGGCTCGAAGAGGTGGAGGCTGAATTTGCTCATGTCGCTGACGAAGGATGAAGACCGTTGCGCTTCAAGCGCCGCGAAATCGCAGCCAAGCATGAACCGCCGGCCCAAGATCACGAATCGCGTGCGACGCCAATTCGCCGGTCTCCCGGACGAGGCCGGAGCATGATCCCGAAAAGCGTGAAGCGTTTTTCGGAAAAGATCATGCTCAAACAGGGAGCCGACGCGGGATGACGTTTCGAGGAAAAGTCATCCCGCTTTAGGCAGCGAAAGAAAATCCCTCGCTGCCGGTACAGCACGGCCTGCGTGAACGGCCACCGGAGCAGCCCGCAATCGAACGATTGGCTGAGCACCCGCACACGCCGCCGCCCGGAAACGCCGCCGGCCGATTCCTCCGCTGCTATTGAATTCAAGCATTCAGGATTGGGGTCTGCATCTGGCCGATCGCCTTGCCGACCGGTTCGCCGTCCCACATCTGGATATGGCCACGGACGATCGAGCCGATGGGAATCCCTTTGACTTTCCAGCCACCCCAGGGAGTGGGAACATTCTTGCTATGCAGCTTGCGGGGATCGATCGTCCCTTCCTTGTCCATGTCGACAATCGTGACATCGCCGTCGGAACCGAGGGCAATCGCACCTTTCTTCGGATACATCTGCCAGACCTTTGCCGGATTCTCGCTGGCGATCTTAACGTAGTGGTTCAGGGTCATGCGCCCCTTGTTCACTTCCGTGAGCATCAGGGGAACGGAGGTTTCGACGCCGCAGAAGCCGGAAATGCAATCCCATATCGCGGGCTTGAGCATCTTGCCGTTAATATCGCAGCCTTTTTCCTCCAGCGTATGCGGAGAATGGTCGGTTGCGATCATGTCAACGTATCCGTTGAGCAGGCCATCCCAGAGGACGTCGGCGTGCTCCTTGCCTCGAATCGGCGGATTCATCTTCAGCAGGGGGCCAACTTTCGCCATGTCTGACGGTTCGCGGAGCAAATAATGCGGTCCGGTTTCTGCCGTCACCCGCAACCCGCGCGCTTTTGCGTCCCGCACCATCCACGCCGCCTGTTTGGTGCTGGCATGGACGATGTGCAGTTTCGTCTTGAAGTTTTCGGCGAAGAAAATGAGATGCGACACGCCTTCGGCCTCACAGAGATAAGGCCGCGTCTGTTCCCAGTAGATAGGATCGCTCTTGCCTTCGGCTTTGATTTTGTTGGTCCAATAGTGCTGGATTTGCCGGTTTTCGGCATGAACGCACAATGGGAGTTTCGATTCCGTGATGTTGGAGAAAACCTCGATGCACATGCCGTCGTCCGGGAAGGGAAGGTTTCCAATCGTTTCGCCGAAGAAGATCTTGTAACCGATGGCGCCAGCCCTGGCCATTGGAAGGATATCGGCCGAATTGGTCTGATGAATGACGCCGAGAACAGCGAAATCGCATAGCGACTTCGATTCTGCGATACGCTTCTTGACCCCCACCTGCTCGGCGTTCTCGGTCGGAGGAATGACGTTGGGCATATCAACGATCGTAGTTATTCCGCCGCAGACCGCCGCTGTCGAGCCGGTTGCGAAGTCTTCCTTGTGGGTCATTCCGGGATCTCTGAAGTGCACATGGGCGTCGATGAGCCCCGGAAGAATGTGCTTTTCCTTGACATCGATAACCCTGTTGCCGTCCGGCAGGGAATCGTTCGTTCCGATGGTGACGAAAACGCCGTTCGAGATGGCGACGCCGCCCTTGAACGTCTGCTGCGGCGTAACCACCCACCCATTCTTCAAAACAAGATCGGCTTTCATGACTGCTCCCATTCATTCATGTCTGTTGTCATCTTCTCGGCGGAAGGCTGCTGCCCGATCAGTAGATGTCGAATATCCGCTGAATTTCATCGGGGTCTTCCGTTTTGGTGAGCGCCAGCGAAAGCAACAGCCGCGCTTTCCAGGGTTGCAAATTGTCGCCGGCGACAAATCCTCGTTTTGCCAGGCCGGGGCTTCGGACGACACGGCCGGAAGCCACGCGGCTGCAGAGGCACATGAGCATCTTGTTCTCTTTGCGGGCTTTATCGAAAGCGGCATCTTCGGCCGGCGTCGGTCTGCCGGCGCCGGTGGCCGCACTGACGATGCCCCTGGCGCCCGCTTGGGCCGCTGCCGCGATCATCGCGCCATCGGCGTTGACATATGAAACCACGATATCGACGCGCGGCAACGACTGCAGATGAGAAACGTCGAATTCGGTTTCGACCGTGTGCCTTCTCGTCGTCCGGTGATAGTAGATAATCCTGCCATCGCCGTCGGCGACGCCGAGCGGCCCAAGATCGCGCGATTGGAAGGCTTCGACGCGGTAGGTCGAGTTCTTGGTCACGTCCCGCGCGTTGAAGATCGTGTCATTCATTACCACCAGGCAGCCGCGGCCGCGCGAATTTGGATCGGCAGCAACTTTGACGGCGTTCACGAGGTTCAGATATCCATCGGCGCTGATGGCGGAGGAGGGGCGCATTGAACCAACAATGACCACCGGCTTGTCGGTCTTCAGCGTCAGGTTCAGGAAGTAAGCGGTCTCTTCGAG
>WBUW01000185.1 GCA_008933495.1 Pseudorhodoplanes sp. | reverse complement strand
GGTCTGGTGTTCATGTCGGTGGCGGCGGTGGATTATGTGATGGGGTCGCAGCAGGTATTCGTGCAATTGCCGTCCTGGCTCGAAGGCCAGGATGTGTTTTTCGGCGTCGGCGTCGGCCGCTACCGCCTGCTGATCATCGTGATCTGCGGCCTGTTGACGATCGCGCTCCAGCTTGTGCTGTCGCGCACCCGCTTCGGCAGCCGCCTGCGGGCCGCGGTCGATGACGCGCGGGTGGCGCGCGGGCTCGGCATCAATGTCAACCGCGTATTCGCGCTGACCTTCGCGTTCGGCTCCGGCCTCGCCGGGCTCGGCGGCGCGCTCGGCGCGGAAATCCTCGGGCTCGATCCGATCTTTCCGCTCAAGTTCATGATCTACTTCCTGATCGTGGTTACGGTCGGCGGCACCTCGAGCATCACCGGTCCGTTCTTCGCCTCGCTGCTGCTCGGCATCGGCGACGTGGCCGGCAAATACTATGTGCCGAATTTCGGTTCGTTCGTGATCTACACCATCATGATCGTCGTCTTGATCTGGCGTCCGCAGGGGCTGTTCGCACGCCCCGTGGGCCGCTGAGGGGAGGCCGCCCATGCTGCTCGCGCGTCTCTCGCAAGATGAAGTCACCGGCCGCTTCGTCGGGCGGGCGCATTGGCATCCGCTCGAAGTGCTGTTCTGGGTCGGCGCCTTCGCGACGATCTGGCTGTTCCCGGGAAAGCATCTGATCCTGACCGAGATCGCCTGGCTCGCGCTGTTTGCGCTCTCGCTCGACCTCATTCTCGGCTATGCCGGCATCGTGTCGCTCGGGCACGCGGCGTTTTTCGGTTTCGGCGCCTATACCGCGGCCCTGCTCGCCAAGCACGAAATCGTCAACGAGCCGGCGCTCGCGCTCGTCGTTGCCGGTCTGGCGGCGAGCGCGCTCGGTTTCGTGTCGAGCTTCCTCGTGCTGCGCGGCACCGACCTGACCCGCATCATGGTGACGCTCGGCGTCGCCTTCGTGTTGCGCGAAATCGCCAACCAGAACGGCTGGCTGACCGGCGGCGCCGACGGCCTGCAGGGCGTCACCATGCAGCCGATTCTCGGCCTCTACCGGTTCGACATGTTCGGGCACAATGGCTACGTCTATTGCCTCGTCGTGCTGTTCATCCTGTTCCTGCTCGCGCGCCGCATCGTCAATTCGCCGTTCGGGCTCTCGCTGCAATCGATCAAGAACAATCCGCTGCGCGCCGCCGCCATCGGCGTCAACGTCAATGCGCGCCTGATCGCGATCTACACCATCGCCGCCGGCTATGCCGGGATCGCCGGCGGGCTGCTGGCGCAGACGCAGGCCTTCGCCTCGCTCGCCTATTTCGATTTCGAGCGCTCGGCCGATCTCCTGCTGGTGCTGGTGATCGGCGGCGCCGGCTATCTGTATGGCGGCCTGATCGGGGCGATCGTGTTCAAGTTCATGCACGACTATCTGGCGGTGCTCACGCCGCAATACTGGCCGTTCTGGATCGGCCTCCTGCTGGTCGTCCTGGTGCTGGTCGGGCGCGAGCGCATCACCAGCTGGACGGCGCCGTTCCGGCGGTTGGCCGACCGGCTCGATTGGCGGCGCGCGCGCCCGCCCGGCGCGTCCGCGGAGGGCCGCCAGCGATGACCATCGTGCTCGAAACCCGCAATCTCGAAAAGCGCTTCGGCGGCATCATCGCCACCGGCAATGTCTCGCTTTCGATCGAGAAGGGCGCCCGCCACGCGCTGATCGGCCCGAACGGCGCCGGCAAGACCACGATCATCAACCTGCTCACCGGCGTGCTGCCGCCGACTTCGGGCACGATCCTGCTCGAGGACAAGGACATCACCGGCCTGAGCACGCACGCGCGCGTGCGGCTCGGGCTCGCGCGCACCTTCCAGATCAACCAGCTTTTCCCCGACCTCAGCCCGCTGCAAACGCTCGGCCTCGCCGTTTCGGAACGGCTCGGCTACGGCCATGACTGGTGGCGCGTCACCGGCAGCAAGCCGGCGGTGATGGCCGAGGTGGTCGACCTTCTGGAGCGCTTTCATCTTGGCGACGTGATGGAGGATCCCACCGCGCAATTGCCCTACGGCAAGCAGCGGCTTCTGGAGATCGCGGTCGCCATTGCCTGCCGCCCGCGCGTGCTCCTGCTCGACGAGCCGGCGGCCGGCGTGCCCGAAGGCGAGCGCGAGGACATCCTGGCGGCGGTCGCCGCGCTGCCGAGCGACGTCACGGTGCTTCTGATCGAACACGACATGGACCTGGTTTTTTCCTTCGCCGACCGCATCTCGGTTCTCGTCAACGGCAGGCTTTTTGTCGAAGGCAGGCCCGAAGAGGTGGCGCAGGACCCGCGCGTCAAAGCCGTCTATCTCGGGGAGGAAGCCCATGCCTGAGCTTCTTGCCGTGACCGGCCTGTCGGCGGGCTACGGCGACGCCGTCGTTCTGTCCGACGTCACGTTTTCGATCCCGGAAGGCCAGGCGCTCGCTTTGCTCGGCCGTAACGGCATGGGCAAGACCACGCTCGTCAATACGCTCGTCGGCGTGACGCGCTATCGCGGCGGCACGATCGCGCTTGCCGGCGGCGACATCACGCGGCTGCGCCCGGACCAGCGCGCGCAGGTCGGCATCGGCTGGGTGCCGCAGGAGCGCAACATTTTCAAGTCGCTGACGGTCGAGGAAAACCTCACCTCCGTGGCGCGTCCGGGGCGCTGGGACGTGACGCAGATCTACAAGCTGTTTCCGCGTTTGCAGGAGCGGCGGCGCAACCTCGGCAACCAGCTTTCCGGCGGCGAGCAGCAGATGCTCGCCATCGGGCGCGCGCTGGCGCTCAATCCGCGCATCATGCTGCTCGACGAACCGCTGGAGGGGCTGGCCCCGATCCTGATCGAGGAATTGCTGGCGGCCCTGCGCCGCATCATCCGCGACGAGGGCGTGTCGGCCCTGATGGTGGAGCAGAACGCCCAGAAGGTGCTGAGCGTGACCGACCGGGCGCTGATCCTGGAACGCGGCGCCATCGTCTATCAGGGCGACAGCGCGGCGCTGGCGACCGATCGCGCCACGCTGGAGCGCTATCTCGGGGTCACCGAGACGGCGCCGCGTCGCGCCCGCAACGCGCATCACTGACCACCGCGTCGGCACAAATGCCGGTGGGCCGCGTCCCATCCGCGCCGCCCACTGCCGGAATTGGCGTTTTGTGGTTGACGAAACCGGTCCGTCCCGGTTCGCTTTGCCGCAACCCAAAAACGTGAAGCTGGAGGAGCCTCGACGATGAAAAGAACCAAACCCCCTTACCGCGCCGACCAGGTCGGCAGTTTCCTGCGCAGCGCCGCCATCAAGGACGCGCGCACCAAGCGCGAGAACGGCGAAATCACGGCCGACCAGCTCAGGAAGGTTGAGGACGAGGAAATCCGCAAACTGATCAGGAAGCAGGAAGAGGTCGGCCTGCAGCTCGCCACCGACGGCGAATATCGCCGTTCGTGGTGGCACTTCGATTTCCTGGGCCTGCTCGACGGCGTCAAGCTCGCGGAAAGCGACCAGGGCATCCAGTTCAAGGGCATTCAGACCAAGGCGCAGACCCTGCAAGTGCACGCCAAGGTCGATTTCCCGGACAATCACCCCTTCCTCGAACATTTCAAGTTCCTGAAGGCCAACACCAAGCTGACCCCGAAAATGACGATTCCCTCGCCGACGGTGCTGCATTTCCGCGGCGGCCGCCGGTCGATCAGCAAGGACATCTATCCGGACATGGACGCCTTCTTCGAGGACACCGGCAAAGCCTATGCGAAGGCGGTGCGGGCCTTCTATGATGCCGGCTGCCGCTATCTTCAGTTCGACGACACCGTCTGGGCCTATCTGTGCTCGCCGGCCGAACTGCAGAAAGCCAAGGATCGCGGCGACGACCCGACCGGCTTGCAAGAGACCTACGCCAGGATGATCAATCTGGCGCTGGCCGCCAAGCCGGCCGACATGGCGATCACGACCCATGTCTGCCGCGGCAATTTCCGCTCGACCTGGATTTCGGAGGGCGGCTATGAGCCGGTCGCCGAAACGTTGCTAACGAAACTAAATTACGACGGCTATTTCCTCGAATACGACACCGAGCGGGCCGGCGGCTTCGAGCCGCTGCGCTTCCTGCCCAAGGGCGGAAAGATGGTGGTGTTGGGCCTCATCACCTCCAAGAGTGGGACGCTCGAAAAGAAGGAGAACGTCAAGAAACGCATCGAGGAAGCGGCGAAATTCGCGCCGCTTGAGCAGTTCTGTCTTTCCCCGCAATGCGGTTTTGCCTCGACGGAAGAAGGCAACATCCTGACCGAGGAGCAGCAGTGGGCAAAGATGCGCGAGATCGTCGAACTGGCGGACGAAGTCTGGGGCTGATGAACTTGGCGTGACGCGACCAATTGGCCGCTTGAAGGAGAAGGGGGGATCGTGAAGATTCCCCCTTATTAATTATAACAAGCTACACGGGAGGACTGCATGTTGGAATTTCCGAATTTGCGGTCGGTCGGCCGCATGACCGTTGCGGCGCTTGCCGCGGCGGTGATCGTGCTGGCCGCCGGACTCGGCGCCAAGGCGCAGGAAATCAAGATCGGCTTCGCGATGGCATTGACCGGTCCGCTTGCCGCCAACGGCAAGCAGGCGTTGCTCGGCATGAAAATCTGGGAGGAGCAGATCAACAAGAAGGGCGGTCTGCTCGGGCGCCCGGTCAAGCTTGTCTATTACGACGACCAGACCAATCCCTCGACCGTGCCCGGCATCTACACCAAGCTGCTCGACGTCGACAAGGTCGATCTCGTGGTCGGCCCCTATGCCACCAACATGATCGCGCCGGCGATGCCCGTGATCATGCAGCGTAACAAGGTGTTCGTGATCCTGTTCGGTCTCGCGGTGAACAGCGAATTCAAATACGACAAATACTTCGCGATGATCCCGACCGGCCAGGACACCAAGCCGTCCTTCACGGAGGGCTTCTTCGACGTTGCCGCGCAGCAGAATCCGAAGCCGAAGACGGCTGCGCTGGTCGCCGCCGACGCGGAATTCTCGCGCAACGCCTGCGACGGCGCCCGCGCGAACGCCAAGAAGCACGGCTTCCAGATCGTCTATGACCGCACCTATCCGCCGACCACGACCGACTTCACGCCGATCGTGCGGGCGATCCAGGCCTCGAATGCCGAAATCGTGACGGTCTGCTCGTATCCGCTTGATTCGGTCGGAATGGTGAAGGCGGTCAACGAAGTCGGCTTCAAGCCGAAGATGATCGGCGGCGCCATGGTCGGCCTGCAGGCCACCGTCTTCAAGACCCAGCTTGGCCCGCTCCTCAATGGCTTCGTCAATTACGAAACCTGGGTTCCGTCGAAGCAGATGCTGACGCCGGAGGTGCAGGAATTCCTCAAAATCTACCAGTCGCGCGCCAAGGCCGAGGGCGTCGATCCGCTCGGCTACTATCTCGGCGGCTGGGGCTACGCCTATATCGAACTGCTCGGCAAGGCGGTCGAGGGCGCCAAGTCGCTCGATGACGCCAAGATCGCCGATTACCTCAAGAAGAATACGATCAAGACGATCCTCGGCGACATCAAGTTCGGCGCCAACGGTGAATGGGCCGAATCCGGCATGTTGCAGGTCCAGTACCACGGCATCAAAGGCAACGATCTCGAACAGTTCCGCGGCATGGACACCCAGATCGTCGTCCATCCCTCGAGGATGGCCACCGGCAAGGCGGTGTATCCGTTCGAGAAACTGCGGCAGTGAGCGCCGCGCTGTGAATGCGGCGGCGCCGCGCCCGGGCGCGGCGCCGTTTTCTTGACACCGGCAATGCGGGCGATCGCCATGCTGCTTCCAACAAGTCTTGTGGGCTCCTATCCGCAACCGGACTGGCTGATCGACCGCGATAAGCTGTCGAAGCAGGTGCCGCGGGTGCGGATGCAGGATCTGTGGCGGGTGGAACCGAAATACCTCGAAGCGGCGCAGGACGACGCCACGCTGCTCGCGATCCGCGACCAGGAACGCGCCGGCCTCGACATCATTTCCGACGGCGAGCAGCGCCGCGAGAGCTATTCCAACCGCTTCGCGACCGCCCTTGCGGGGGTCGACATCGACAATCCCGGCACCACCGTCAACCGCAGCGGCAAGCCGATTGCGGTGCCGCGCATCACCGGCAGGATCCGCCGCCGCCATCCGGTCGAGAAGCGCGATGTCGAACTCCTGCGCGCGAACACCGCCCGCGCGATCAAGGCGACCGTGCCCGGCCCCTTCACCATGGCCAGGCAGGCGCAGGACGATTTCTACAGGGACGAGGAGGCGCTCGCGCTCGACTATGCCGAGGCGGTCAATGCCGAGATCAAGGACCTGTTCGCGGCCGGCGCCGACATCGTGCAGATCGACGAGCC
>WBUW01000184.1 GCA_008933495.1 Pseudorhodoplanes sp. | reverse complement strand
GCCTACCCGTCAACCAGCCTGCATCAGATCGCGCAGGCGCGGCGCGGCGTCCGCAAGGTCGCGGCCGGCTGGGCCCGCAGCTATATCCGCGCGATCCGGCCGAGCGCGAATTGCTGTTCGAGCTGAACACCGCACGCCGGCAATTGTTCGCGCGCGAGGGCCAGAGCGCCGAGTTCGACCTGATGTCGAAATCGGTCGCGAACCTGCTGCGGATGTGGTCGGACGACTGAAGGCCTGCCTCAGGCCTCAATCACGATATTCGGCGCGGAGCGCGCGCGGCTTCGCCCCTGCACCTGATCGCGCACGCGGCTTGCAATATCGCGATACACTTTCGCGTGCGGGCCGTCCGGTTTTGTCGCGACGACCGGCAAGCCGGCATCGGATGTTTCGCGGATGGTCATGTCGAGCGGCACTTCGCCGAGGAACGGAACGTTCAAGCGTTCCGCCTCGTGGCGGGCGCCACCATGTCCGAAAATATCCGAGCGCGTTCCGCAATGCGGGCACAGGAAGTAGCTCATGTTTTCGACTATGCCGAGCACGGGAACATTCACGCGCTTGAACATTGCGATGCCGCGGCGCGCGTCGATCAGGGCCAGATCCTGCGGCGTCGAAACGATCACCGCCCCGGCCAGCGGCACCTGCTGCGCCATGGTGAGCTGGGCGTCGCCGGTGCCGGGCGGCATGTCGACCACCATCATGTCAAGCGTGCCCCACTCCACCTCACGCAGCATCTGCGTGAGTGCGGACATCACCATCGGCCCGCGCCAGATCATCGGGGTCTCCTCCTCGATCAGGAACCCGATCGACATGACGGTGAGACCGAAGCTCGAAATCGGGACGAGCCGCGTGCCGCCGAGCGTCTGCGGCCGCTCCTTGATCGCAAGCAGCTTCGGCAGCGACGGGCCGTAAATGTCGGCATCGAGCACGCCCACTTTCAGCCCGAGATCGCGCAGCCCGAGCGCCAGATTGATCGCGGTGGTCGACTTGCCCACGCCGCCCTTGCCGGAGGCGATCGCGATGATCGAGGACACCCCCGGCACCCCGGACGGTCCGGCACCGGAGCCCGACGGCGGCGTGCCGCCGGCACGTTGGGGGGCGCTCGACGGCCCGCCGACCGCGCGTTCGGCGGTCAACGCGACCATGGCCGAGCGCACGCCGGGAACCGAGCGCACGGCCTCCTCCACGGTCTTGCGGACCGGCTCCCAGGCCTTGACCGCCGCCGCATCCACGGCAATCGAAAAAAACACCTTGCCGTCGTCGCTGACGACGATCTCGGACAGGGTTCCGCTATTGGGCAAAGGCCTGCCGTCGGGGGCCTTGATTGCCGCGAGGCGGTCGCGAATCTGTTCTTTCGTGGGCACCATGATTTCCTCCCGCGCCGACTAGATATGAGACCAGCCCGCTCGGTCAACGTCTCGCTTGCACATGCGGCGAGGACGGGTTGACGCGGCACGCGAAGCCGTCACATTGGCGCCCGGCGGGCGTCGCATGACCCCACCTGAACGGGAGGCAAATAATGGCAAAGGTTGCATTTCTCGGGCTTGGGGTCATGGGCTATCCGATGGCGGGCCATCTGAGAACCAAGGGCGGCCATGAGGTGACGGTCTATAACCGGACCAGCGCCAAGGCCGAGAAATGGGCGGCGCAGTTTGGCGGCAGGTCCGCGAAGACCCCGCGCGCGGCCGCCACGGGGCAGGATTTTGTGATGGCCTGCGTGGGTAATGACGCCGACCTGCGCGAAGTGACACTCGGCGAGCATGGCGCGTTTGCCGGCATGGCAAAGGGCGCCGTCTTCGTCGACCATACGACGGCTTCGGCGGAAATCGCGCGCGAGCTCCATGCCGCCGCACAGGCGGGCGGGTTCGATTTTATTGATGCCCCGGTATCGGGCGGACAGGCGGGAGCCGAAAACGGCGCGCTGACGGTCATGTGCGGCGGCGAGGCCGAGCCTTTCAGCCGGGCGGAACGCGTGATCGCGGCGTACGCGCGCGCCTGCAATCTCCTGGGTGCGCCGGGCGCCGGCCAGCTCGCCAAGATGGTCAACCAGATCTGTATCGCCGGGGTCGTGCAGGGATTGTCGGAAGGCATTCATTTCGCCAAGCGCGCCGGGCTCGACATCGAGAAGCTGATCGCAACGATTTCGAAAGGCGCGGCGCAATCCTGGCAAATGGAAAATCGCTACAAGACCATGACCGAGGGCAAGTTCGAGTTCGGGTTTGCGGTCGACTGGATGCGCAAGGACCTCAGCATTTGTCTCGCGGAAGCGCGGCGCAATGGCGCCCACCTGCCGGTGACCGCCCTTGTCGACCAGTTTTATTCCGAGGTGCAGAAGATGGGTGGCCGCCGTTGGGATACATCGAGCCTGATCGCGCTCCTGGAGCGCTGAAGGACCGCAAGCGACGAACAGGGTTGCCCGGCAGAGCGATTACCGATCGATCAACGGCGGCACGGTTAATGGACCGTAAAGCATGATCCCGAAAAGTGTGAAGCGATTTTCGGAAAAGATCATGCTCAAACAAAAAGCTAAAGCCGAATGGCGATTCGAAGAAAAGTCATCCCGCTTTAGCGGGGCTTACGCCTTGGCGCTGGGCCGCGATGACACATCGGCGTGCCAGCGCGCCACGTTGGCGCATTCGGGCGGCAATGCCAGCTTGGCGGGCTTCATGAAATCGACCGCGACGAGGCCCGTTATATCGGCCACGCTGTAGGTCTCCCCGGCTATGAACGGCCGGTCTGCAAGCTCGCGATCGAGCAGTGCGAGAAAAGCATCGACACGCGGCTTGTTGGCTTCGGCCCAGGCCGGGACTTGCGGCTTTTCCAGCTCTTTCATCGACGGGTGGAGATGGCGGAAGACGGCCTGGATGGCCGCCATCAGGTTGAGCTCGACGCGCCGCTGCCACATTTCGACCAGCGCGATTTCTTTCGCGCCACGTCCGAACAGCGCCGGCTCGGGCTGCAATGCCTCAAAATACCGGCAGATCGCAATGGACTCCGTGAAGATCGTTCCGTCGTCGAGGACGAGCGCCGGCAAACGCTGGAGCGGGTTGACGGCGGTAAAGGCCTCGCTCTTGTGTTGCATCGCGCCGATATCGACCGGCTCGAGCGGAATGCTGATGCCCTTCTCGGCCAAAAATACTCTGACCCGGCGCGGATTGGGAGCGCGCCCCCCGTCATAAAGCTTCATCGCTTCCTCCCGTTACCGTCCGCCCCCCGTTTTTGGCGGTCCCTTAAGGTTGCCCTTAAGGATTTTGGGCGACTTTAGCCTGCTTTTTCAGAAATCCGCATATCCGCGCCCCGCATGACCAGTACCGCCAGCGACCAGCGAGAGGAAGTCGCCGCCCGCCGCCGCCGCGCGGCGGCCCAGCGCGTGCGCGATGCCCGCGACCGCCTGACCTCCACCACCGGCACCCGCCCGGTGTTCGACTATGAGTTGCTGCGGCTTTATGCACAGAATCGCCAGTCGGCCTCCCTCGCCGTCCTGCTGCTGGTGGGGACGGTCGGCTTCCTGTCCAGCCTGTGGACCGGCGCCGTGACGGCGGGAATCTGGACCGCCGGTGTGCTGATGATCCACGCGGTCATCATCACCAAGTGCCGGCAGTTCCTCTCGATGCCGCAGGGCGAGGTCAAGATAAAGACCTGGCGTCTGCGCTTCATCATGCTCGACCTGTTCTTCGGGCTGGCCTGGATGTTCAACCTGATCGAACCGGTCGGAGTCGAGGAAAGCACCGGCACCTTCATGCTGTTCGTCATGCTGCTGGTCGTTGCGGTATCGAGCATGCTGGCGTCCAGCCTGCCGATCGCGGTGTTCGCGGCCACGGTGCCGGTGACCGCGGTGGTGGCTTTCAACTTCATCGCCAAGGGCAGCCTGCACTATTACATTCTCGGCATCATGGCGATCACGGCGCAGGGCTATTTCCTGCTGCTCGCGCACCGCCTCTATTCGTCCGCGCTCGCCACGTTGCAGGCGCGTGCCGAAAAGGACATGCTGATCGCCGAACTGGAGCAGGCCAAGGCGATATCGGACGAGGCCCGCAACCGGGCCGAAGCCGCCAACATTTCCAAGTCGCGCTTTCTTGCGCAGATGAGCCATGAGCTGCGCACGCCGCTCAACGCCATCCTCGGCTTTTCGGAAGTGATGAAGAGCGAGATTTTCGGCCCGCATGCGGTGCCCGCCTACAAGGATTATTCGGAGGACATCCACTTGTCGGGCCAGCACCTGCTCGGCCTGATCAACGAAATCCTCGATCTCTCGCGCATCGAAGCCGGCCGCTACGAACTCAATGAAGAAGCGGTTCCGCTCGCCGACGTCGTACAGGATTGCCACCACCTGCTCAAGCTGCGCGCCAGGAACCGCGGCATCACGATCCACGAAGCGTTCGAGCAGAACCTGCCGCGGGTGTGGGCGGACGAGCGCGCGATCCGGCAGATCTGCCTCAACCTGTTGTCCAACGCCATCAAGTTCACGCCGCAGGGTGGCGAAATCTGGATCAAGGCGGGGTGGACCGCCTCCGGCGGCCAGTATTTCAGCGTCAAGGACACCGGGCCCGGAATTCCCGAGGATGAAATCCCGGTCGTGCTCGCATCGTTCGGCCAGGGATCAAACGCCATCAAGTCGGCCGAACAAGGCGCCGGGCTCGGCCTGCCGATCGCCAAGAGCCTGGTCGACCTGCATGGCGGCACCTTCACCCTGAAATCGAAATTGCGGGTCGGGACCGAGGTCGTGATCGCGTTGCCGCCCGAACGGGTGATGTCGGCGCTGGCGCCGCTCGCCGAGCCGGCGCCGTCGATCCAGCCGGCAGCGCCAAACGAACTGCCGATCGTGCCGTTCGAGGAACGCCCCGGCATCCGCAAACGGCCACTCTACACCGTCAACGGCTGAGCGCACCGGCCGCCGCCGGTAAGCCCTGACCGGGCTCCTGAGACGGCGCGCAAGGCTGACATTGCGTTTGACGGGCTGCGCCCTATGTTGCCGGAATGGATGCCGCGATGCCGACAATCATCACCCCCTGCGTCAAGGTCTGCGTTCTCGACCCGCAGACCGGCCTGTGCCGCGGCTGCGCTCGTCGCGGCGATGAAATCGCCCGCTGGGGCGCAATGTCGGACGCCGAGCGCCGGCAGATCATGGCGCTCCTGCCCGATCGAATGACGCGCCTGCAAACCGCCGCGCCGGCGCGCTGAGGACCAACACCGTGCAGCGCAAGATTCTCTGGCTGTTGCTTGCGGGGCTTGGCCTCTCTGTCCTCATTCTGTACGCGCGCCACGATGCCGGTTCGGTCCTCGGCCTGAGCACAGACGATTTCGCCAGCCTCGTTGCCAAGATTGCATTTCTCGTCTTTCTCGGCGGTTCGGTACTGATAGTCTTCCGCGAGAGTTTCGCGCAGGCCCTGCAGGCCGTGCTGTTCTGGGTCGTGGTCGCGCTCCTGCTCGTTGTCGGCTACACCTACCGCTTCGAACTCAAGGACGGCGCCAACCGCGTGCTCGCGGAACTCGTTCCCGGGCGCGCGGCCTCGCTCGGCGCGCGCACGGTGGAAATCGCGCGCGGGCGCGCCGGCGAGTTCAACATCGCAGCCCAGGTCAACGGCGCGCGCGTGCCGATGGTGCTCGACACCGGTGCCAGCGCCGTCGTGCTGACGCAGGACGCCGCCAAGGCGGCGGGCCTGCCGCTCGAAGTGCTGTCCTACGACGTCAGTGTCGACACCGCGAACGGCCGCACGCGGGCGGCGGCCGTGACCCTCGACCGGATCGGGGTCGGCGGTATCGTCGAACGCGCGGTGCCGGCGTTGATTGCGCAGCCCGGGCAACTGCGCACAAGCCTTCTCGGCATGAGCTTCCTCAACCGGCTTCAGGGCTGGGAGGTGCGCGGCGAGAAGCTGATCATGCGCGGCTATCCTTGAGGCGGACGCGCCAGACCTCAGCCGGCCAGGCTCACGATAAAACGCAAGGCCACCAGCCAGAGAAATGTGCCGAAGGCGATTTCGAGCCGCCGTTTGGGCAGCGCATGGGCGAGCCGCGCGCCATAGGGGGCTGCGAAGGCGCTGATCGGCGCCATCAGGGCGACGCCGATCAGCGACACGAAGCCGACCGACAGCGGCGGCACGAGCGCCTGGTGCGGCCAGCCCGCGATCATGAAGGCCGCCGTGCCCACAATCGAGATCAATACGCCGATGCCCGCGGCAATGCCGACCGCGGCATGGATCGCCTCGCCATAGAGCATGAGGATCGCCGACGAGACCGAGCCGCCGCCGACGCCCATGAGCGCCGAATAGAGGCCGATCACGACGCCGTAGCCGCCCATCGCCACCCGGCCGGGCAGCCGGTCGCCGAGCCGCCAGGACTCGCGGCCGAAAATAAGTTTGGCGCCGATGCCGATCGCGATGACGACGAACGCGGCCTTGAAGATCGAAGCCGGC
>WBUW01000183.1 GCA_008933495.1 Pseudorhodoplanes sp. | reverse complement strand
CTACGAGACCATCCAGTGGGTGTTTTTCCAGATGGGCGGGATCGGCCCGATGTTCGGGCAGGTGGGTTTCTTCAACAAGTTCGCGGGCAGGGATTATGAAGACAAGCGCCCATTGCAGCGCTACGTGAACGAATCGAAGCGCCTGCTCGGCGTGCTCGAGACGCGCCTGAAGTCTCGGCCGTGGATCATGGGCGACGACTACACCATCGCCGACATTTCCATGCTCGGCTGGGTGCGTAACCTGATCGGCTTCTACAGCGCGCGCGAGCTGGTCGATTTCGACAGCCTGAAACACGTGCCGGCCTGGCTGGAGCGCGGACTTGCACGGCCGGCGGTGCAGCGCGGCTTGCAGATTCCGACGCGGCCCTGACCGCCATGTCGCGTGCGCAAGGCAGCCTTCTGCAAACGCAAATGGAAGCGCCGCCCCGTCTCGCTTAGAGAGTGGGCCATGCCAATGACAACCACCCTCCTCGCTTTCGCCCTGGTTTCGCTCGGCATGGTGCTCACGCCCGGGCCGAACATGGTCTATCTGGTCTCGCGTTCGATCAGCCAGGGGCGCGTGGCGGGGCTGATCTCGCTCGGCGGCGTCGCGCTCGGTTTCTTCTTCTACATGCTGTGCGCGGCCTTCGGCATCACCGCGCTCGTGTTCGCCGTCCCTTATGCCTATGACGCGCTGCGGCTCGCCGGCGCGGCTTATCTGTTGTGGCTCGCCTGGCAGGCGGTGCGGCCGGGCGGCCGCTCGCCGTTCCAGGTGCACAGGCTGCCCGCCGACAGCCCGCGCAAATTGTTCGCCATGGGCTTTCTGACCAATCTGCTCAACCCGAAAATCGCGATGCTCTATCTGTCGCTGCTGCCGCAATTCATCGATCCGGCGCAGGGCAGCGTGCTCGGCCAGTCGCTTGCGCTCGGCTTCACGCAGGTCGCGGTCAGCGTGACGGTGAATGCAATGATCGCGGCCGCCGCCGGATCGATCGCGGCGCTTCTCGCGGCGCGGCCGTTCTGGATGCTGCTGCAACGCTGGCTGATGGGCACGATGCTCGCCGCCTTTGCGGTGAAGATGGCGGTGGAAGCGCGGCGGTGAAGCGGCTTGCATTCACCCCTCTATTCCTTTCCCGACGGGGAGAGGGACCGGCGGCGCGCGCGGCCCATTCATTATTCGATTTGCGAAGGACATAAGTGACGCGCGTCAAAGCCACACGCTCACGTCCGCCAGCGTCTTCTTGGTGATTTTCGGCACCTTGCAGCCGCGCGCGGGAAAGCCTGCGACCACCAGCACATAGGCCTTCTCGTGTTCGGGCCGCCCGCAAATCTCGTTGAGGAAACCCATCGGCGAGGGCGTGTGCGTGAGCGTGGCGAGCCCGGCATTGTGGAGCGCCGCGATCAGGAAGCCGGTCGCGATGCCGACCGATTCCGGCACATAGTAATGCTTGGTCCGCCGCCCGTCGGGCAAAAGGCCGTAGCGCTGGCCGAACACCGCGATCAGCCACGGCGCGGTCTCCAGGAACGGCTTGCGCCAGTCGGTGCCCAGATGCGCCAGCGCATCGAGCCATTCCTCGCCCGCGCGCCCGGCATAGAACGCCTTCTCCTCCTCCTCGGCGGCGGCGCGGATGCGCGCCTTCACCGCGGCATCCGATA
Organism: Pseudorhodoplanes sp.; assembly: GCA_008933495.1. Lineage (GTDB taxonomy): Bacteria > Pseudomonadota > Alphaproteobacteria > Rhizobiales > Xanthobacteraceae > Pseudorhodoplanes. The sequence goes on along the minus strand of WBUW01000183.1, from coordinate 4,797 downwards.
CGCAGGCGAAAGTCCAGGGCTGCTGGTTGGCGCCGGAAGGCGCGAGCGAGGCCGTGCGCACCGCTTCGGCGATGACTTCGCGCGGCACGGCGCGGCCGTCAAAGTCGCGCACCGTGCGCCGCCGCGCCATCAAGGCGCGGAAGTCCTGCGCGCGGCGGAGCATGTCCGTGGGATCGAGGAAATCGAAGGCAAGCGGTTCGTAGACGGGCTCGACCATGACAGCATCCGTAAATATGTGGATGCAGATGATTGGGGGAAAAATCTGCCGCTGGCCAGCGGCAAAATGGCCGCCCGAAGGTTTTGATGCTAGAGCATAATCCGTTCGGGTTGAATCGGACCGCGCGCGCGATTTATTGTTTTTCGCGCGATCTTGCGCCGAACCGGTTCCCACTTCGGCGGATCGCGCTCTAAGTCTCCGCCAGATCAGGCATTGAAAGATCGCGCATGTCTTCAGCCCAAGCCCGCGCAACGCCCGTCAGTCCCGCCCAGGCGCGCGCGCGCCTCGCCGCCATCATCCGCACCCGCTCGTTCGGCCGCGGCGAGGTCACGCTCGCTTCGGGGCGCAAGAGCGATTTCTATTTCAACCTCAAGCCGACCATGCTCGACGCCGAAGGCGCCGCCCTGCTCGCGGAACTGACGCTCGAAGCGCTGTCGGAGGAGCACATCGATTATGTCGGCGGACTGGAAATGGGCGCGGTGCCGATCGCCGGCGCCATTGCCCAGCTCAGCTTCCTGAAAGGAACGCCGATGCAGGCTTTCTTCGTGCGCAAGAAGCCCAAGGAACACGGCGCGCGCCTGAGCATCGAGGGGCTGGCGCCCGGCGAAAGCCTGAAAGGAAAGCGCGTCGTCATCGTGGAAGACGTGACCACGACCGGCGGCTCCGCCATCAAGGCGGCCGAGGCGGTGCGCGAGACCGGCGCAGTCATTGTCATGGTCTTCACCATGGTCGATCGCGAGGAAGGCGCGGCCGAAACCTTCGCGCGGGCCGGGCTCGCCTTCCGCTCGCTGTTCCGCGCGCGCGAATTCCTCAGCGGCTGATCGCGGCGGCGTCAATCGTCGCGGCGACCACCGCGGGCTGCGGCACCTCGGTGCGCTTCTTGTGATCCTCGTCCGGATGCCAGCCGAGCACCGCCAGCATCACGAAAAAGCCGATCACATAGGCGACCGCGATATACCAGCCGTGGCGAATCCATTGGCCGACCGATTTTGCCTCCGGATACATGTTCGACAACGCAACGCCGGCCGACGACCCGAACCAGACCATCGAGCCGCCGAAACCTACCGCATAAGCGAGGAAGCCCCAGTCGTAGCCGCCCTGCTTGAGCGCCAGCGCGGTGAGCGGAATATTGTCGAACACCGACGATACGAAGCCGAGCCCGAGCGCGGTCTGCCACGAGGCGGCCGGCAGCTTCTCGACCGGCATCATCGAGGCGCAGGTCACGAGCGCGAGCAGGAACAGCGTGCCAAGGAAAGTCTCCGGCATCACTTCCCAGTCCGGTCGCCGGATCGAGGACGTGAGGAGAATGACCACCCAGACCGCAAGTCCGATCACCGGAATCAGGTCGAGCAGGGCCGGGAAACGGATATTCGCCGTCACATTGGCAAGGATGGCGACGATCAGGATCGCCGCCACGATGCCAAGGCGCGGAAAATCGATGCGCAGGCCGCGCGGCGCATGTTTCACAATCGGCGAATAGGCGTGCTGCCGAAGCGAGGCCGGAATCCCGAACACAACGACGGCGACGACGGCCGCGACCGTCGCCTCGATCACGCTCAGCGGGCTGACGCCGTCGATCCACATCATCGTCGTGGTCGTGTCGCCGACGACGCTGCCGGCGCCGCCGGCATTGGAGGCTGCGACAATGGCGGCGAGATAACCGATATGCACCTTGCCGCGGAACACATGGCGGGCGATCGTGCCGCCGATCAGGGCGGCGGCGATATTGTCGAGAAAGCTCGAAACCACCGCCACGATGACGAGCAGCGCGAACGCCCCCTTCCAGTCGTCGGGGAGGAAGGCCGGCACCTCTTCGGGTGCGCCGCTTTTCTCGAAATGCCGCGAGAGCAGCGCAAAGCCCATCAAGAGCAGAAACAGGTTCGCCAGGATCACCCATTCGTGCTGCATGTGCAGCGCGAACCCGGTCAGGCCGGTGCCGTATTTGAACCCGGTAAAGACGATCTTGTAGAACGAAATCGCGGCAAGGCCGGTGAGCGCGACCGCGAGCGTGTGATGGTGGAACAGCGCGACGCCGAGCAGCGTCAGTCCGAACAGAATGAAATCGACCGGAATTCCCAACAGCAATATCGGCTCGACCATCGCCCCGCTTCCCCCTCGCGCCTCATCATAATGCCTCGCCGTTTCATTGCCGGACGGCGTTGATCCGCGTTTCTTGTAGCCCGGGCGCTCACGCCTGGCCAAGCGGAAAGCGGAAAATTCGGGGGCGCCAGACCCAACGATTTGAACAAAAGGCGGCAGCGGTCCTTAGCCGCCGCTTGGCGCGGTTGAACCATCCTGACCGCGCGCGCGACGAAGGGCTGCAACCTTGTGCGCCGGTTAGCGTTAACGAGCGTAAACATCCGCGAGACGGACAGCCGTGCCGGGACATCGTGTCAGACTGCTCTCCGTCGTTGCCGCTCTCCTTTGCCTCGGCATTCCGGGGACGGCGCAGGCGCAGGGCCTATTCGACCTTCTGTTCGGCGGTTTGCGCCGCGCCACGCCGCCGGCGGCGCACGCTTATGCCGATCCGGGCGCCGTTCCAGGCGAACCGGAGCGCGAGCGCCCGGCCGGCGATGGCGGCCCGGTCGCGGCCTATTGCGTGCGCACCTGCGACGGCGGCTTCTTTCCGGTCGAGCGAAGCGCGGGCGTGACGGCGGCCGAATTATGCAAATCCTTCTGTCCGGCTGCACCGACGAAAGTCTATGTCGGGGCCGGCATTGCCAATGCGGCCGCCAGCGACGGCGCCCGCTACAGCGAGCTGCCGACCGCCTACCGCTATCGCGACGCGCTCGTTGACGGCTGCTCCTGCAAGCCCGAGGCGCTTGGCCCCAAAGCGCTTGGCCCCAAGGCGCTTGGCGTGAAGCGGCTGGAGGCGGGCACCGATCCGACCTTGCGTCCGGGCGACCTGGTCGCCACCGCCAATGGTCTCGTGGCCTACCGTGGATCGCGGCGCGGCGTGGCGGAATTCACACCCGTGAAGACGCCGACGGCCGTGGGCGAGCGCAAGCTGTCGTCGGTCAGAGCGCAGGAGCGCTGAGGGTATCAGCGCGCCAGTTCGGCCACGACGTCCTCCGCAAGCGACAGCGCGCTGGTCAGGCCGGGCGATTCGATGCCGAAGAGATTCACCAGTCCGCGCAGGCCGTGCGCCGACGGGCCCGCGATGAGGAAATCGGCGGCAGGCTCGCCCGGCCCGGTCAGCTTGGGACGGATGCCGCAATAATCCGGGATGAGCGTGCCGTCCGGCAGGCCAGGCCAATAGCTGCGGATGCGCGCGTAGAACTGATCGGCGCGGCGCGGATCGACCTCGTAATCCTCGCGATCGATCCACTCGACATCCGGCCCGAACCGCATCCGCCCGGCGAGATCGAGCGTCACATGCACGCCGAGTCCGCCGTCGACCGGCGTCGGATAGATCAGGTGCGAGAAAGCCGGGCGTCCCGTGTAGCTGAAATAGTTTCCCTTCGCGAGCACGAGACGCGGCACGCGCTCGGCCGGGTACCCCTCGATATGCCGCGCGAGCGCCTGCGCCCGCAGGCCGGCCGCATTGACCACCGCGTCGACATCGAGCGTGCCCGGATCGCGGCCGCCGAAAACGACCCGCCATCCTGCGCCGCCGCGCCCGATCCGCCCGACCGGGGTCTCGAACGCAATCACGCCGCCCTGGCTTTCCAGATCGCCGCGCAGCGCGAGCATGAAGGCGTGGCCATCGATGATTCCGGTTTCCGGCGAATGCAGCGCCGCGATGCAGCGAAGCTCCGGCTCCAGCGCGCGCGCGGCCTGGTCGCCGATCAGTTGCAGGCCGGGGACGCCGTTGGCGAGACCCTGCCGATCGATCGCTTCGAGCCTGTCTTGCTCGGCCGGGCCCGTCGCGACGATCAGCTTGCCGCACTTGCGGTGCGGGACGCCGCGGCTTTCGCAATAGGCATAGAGCAGGCGGTTGCCGCGCACGCAATGGCGGGCGCGCAGCGAGCCGGAGGGATAATACATGCCGGCGTGGATGACCTCGCTGTTGCGCGAGGAAATCCCGGTGCCGATGGCGCCCGCCGCCTCGGCGACGACGACGTCATGGCCGGCGATCGCGGCATGACGCGCGACCGCAAGCCCGATAACGCCGGCCCCGATGACGAGGACTTGCATGCGCCGCTTGTCGCCTGTCTGCGATCCTCAAAAACGGTCATGGCCGGGCTTGCCAGCGCAAGTCGGACTTATCCGACTTGCGCTGTTTTAGTAATCCCGAAGTTGGGCAAGCTCGGCTTCGAATGCCATCCATCGCATTTCGAAAAAGATGGATCGCCGGATCGTGCCACCGCGGGGGCGACCCGGCGACGGCGCCTCTTGTCCGCTCACTCCGCCGCCAGCCGCACTTCCGGCGCCGCCGCGCGCACGTCGGCATCCACGTCGTTTTCGAACTTGACGAAATTGTCCTGGAACATCTTCACCAGATTGCGGGCGGTCTTGTCGAACGCGGCTTTGTCCTTCCAGGTCTTCATCGGATAGAGCAGGTGCGGCTCGACGCCCGGCACCGAGGTCGGCACCGAGAAGCCGAAATACGGGTCGGTGCGGAAGGAGGCGCTCTTGAG
>WBUW01000182.1 GCA_008933495.1 Pseudorhodoplanes sp. | reverse complement strand
GAACCACACTATGCGCAGCGCGAGCAACCGCCGGCGCCGCGCGATTTCCCGCAAGCCCAGCATCGGCAGGGCCAGCCCCGCCCCGAGCGCAGCGAGGCGCGCGCGCAGGCCGTGAGCGGGGCCGAAAACGACGTGAGCACCCTGCCCTCCTTCATCACCGGCGGCCAGCCGGCGAGCGCCCAGCCTGTCAGCTACGGCCAGAATGGTCATGACAGCCAGGGCGAACGTTTTTCCGGACATCGCCGCCGGCGCCGCCATCGCGCGCCGAATCCGGATGCAGCGGCGGGCGACGACGGCGCTGACGATATCGCGACCTCCGAGTCGAACTCCCAGCCGGGCGAGTGAAGAAGCTTGGAGGGCGATCCGCCGAAGTGGCAACCGGTTCGGCGCAAGATCGCACAAAAAACGATAAATCGCGTGCGCGGTCCGATTCAATCCGAACGGATTATGCTTTGAATTGGCCACTCGCGCGCGGTTGCGCCCGGTGAGGGCGCCAGGACGGGTTTCAGTCCGGGTACCAGCGCGCGCTTTTCGCGGCGCGCCGGGATGGCGCGATAGACCTGCTTGGTCGCCTCCACAATGTGGACGCCCGCGAACGGCGCGGAAATCGTCGCTCCCGCCCGTTCCCACGCGACGGCCGAACGCAGAAACCAGCCGCGGGCGACCGGCGGGACATACAAGGCCTCACCCCAGCCATTGGGCGTAAACCAGGTGTCGCGCAGAATGACCGTGATCTGGGCGCGCGAATAGGGCCGGCCGTAGCCGAACGGCGTCGTGTCCGTTCGCGCCCATAGCCCACGCCGGTTCGGCACGACGGCAAGCAGCCGTCCGTTCGGCGTCAGCACCCGCCAGACTTCGCGCAGCAGCGCGACCGGATCGTCCGCCATTTCGAGCGCATGTACCAGCAGCACGCGGTCAACGGCGGAGTCGGTCAACGGCCACTGGTCCGCCTCCACCAGCGCGGCAAGCGCGGGGCGGCTCGAAGGCCATTTCACGACGCCCTGCGACGCCGGCATGAAGGCGAGGCAGCGCTCGGCCTCTTCCCGAAACAGCCCAAGATAGGGCGTGGCATAACCGATGCCCGCGACCCGCAAGCCGCTCAGGTCGCCCCAGCGCGCGCGGACCCCGCGCCCGATAAAGCGCCGCGCAACGATTCCGAGTCCCTGCGAATAGAAATTGCGAAGATCGACGACGTCGATAAACATGGCTTACCGTAACATGAAATCCGAGCGCCAAAGCAAACGGACGAGAATCTGCTTAACGGGTGCGCAACGATGCCCGCATAATGGCATTGTCCGTGACAAAATATTGCGCCCTCCTTGCAACCGAAACTTCTTGAACGTCCCAAGGGAGACGACATGGCGGCGAAAACCCACCAGTTCAATTGCCTCTCCGATAATTTCGGGGTCCTGCTGCACGACACCGCAACCGGCCGGACCGCCTCGATCGACGCGCCCGACGCCGCACCCGTGGAGGCCGCGCTGGCACATACCGGCTGGACCCTGACCGATATCCTGGTGACACACCATCACGGCGACCACACCGCGGGCATTCCCGCGCTGAAGAAAAAATACCAATGCCGCGTTGTCGCGTCGCGCGCGGACGCCGGTCGCATCGCCGACGTCGATGAGACTGTCGGGGAAGGCGACATCGTCAGGCTCGGCGAGCTCTCCGGCCGCGTCCTGGAGACGCCCGGCCATACTGCCGGCCATATCTGTTACGTTTTCGATTCCGAAAAGCTCGCCTTTGTCGGCGATACGCTGTTTTCGGTCGGATGCGGCCGCGTCATCGAGGGGACGATGGAGCAGATGTGGCACTCGCTTCGCAAATTGCGGGCGCTGCCAGACGACACGGCATTCTTCTGCGGCCACGAGTATACGCAGGCCAATATCAGATTCGCGCGCACGATCGAGCCGGACAATCCCGATCTTCAGGCGCGTGCCCGCGAGGTCGACGCGCTGCGCGCCGCCGGCAATCCGACGCTGCCTTCGACCATCGGGGCCGAAAAGCGGACCAATTGTTTCCTGCGCGCCGACCTACCCTCGGTCGCCGCCGCGGTCGGCCTTGCGGGCCGCAGCGCGGCCGAGGTATTCGCCGAAATCCGCAAGCGCAAGAATAATTTCTGACATGCTCCTCAAGGCCGCCGACATCATCCGGGAGCTCGACCTGAAGCCGCATCCTGAGGGTGGCCATTACCGGGAATGTTTTCGCGATCATGCCCCGGAGGGTGGCCGCGCCATGTCGACCGCGATCTATTTCCTGCTCGCCCGCGGCGAGCGCTCGCATTGGCATCGCGTGGACGCGGTCGAGGTCTGGCACTGGTATTCCGGCGCACCGCTGAGACTACAGATTGCCGGGCGCGGGACCAGCGCGGCCGCAACGCTTGGACCGCGCCTGCATGAGGGGGAACGTCCACAGATCGTCGTTCCGGCCCTTGCATGGCAGACCGCGGAATCGCTCGGCGACTGGACACTATGCGGGTGTACGGTGGCGCCGGGATTCGAATTCAGCGGCTTTGAGCTGGCGTCGCGCGACTGGTCGTCCGGCGCTTGATGAACATGTCCTTGGCAGCGAACAGTCCGCCGCCGGCAATCAGGACGGCGGCCAGGCCGAGCGATAGCGTCGCCTGCGCATAGCCGGCGAGCACCAGAAATAGCGTCGACAGCACCGGCGCCGCATAGGACGCCGCGCCGAGCACGCGGATGTCGCCGCGCTTCATGCCGATGTCCCAGACATAGAATGCCGCGCCCACCGGGCCGAGCCCAAGTGCCACGACCGCGATCCATTGCCCGACCGATTGCGGCCACACGGTCTCCTCGAACGCGAGATGAAAGGCCAATCCCAGGAGCGAGGTCACCAGGCAGAACCCGACGACCGCATCCGTCGGCACCGAAGCGAAGCGCCGCGAGAGCACCGAATAGACCGCCCACACGAACGCGGCGACAAAGGCGGCGGCATAGCCGGGAACGAACTCGGGTGCGAAACCAAGTTGGGCGCGGCTGGCCACCAGCACCACCGTGCCGATCAGGCCGAGGACGGCGCCGACCACATGATGCGCGCGCAACCGCTCGCCCGGAAGAACAGCCGAAAACAGGACGATCAAGAGCGGCCACAGATAATTGATCAGCCCGGATTCGGCCGGCGGCGCGAGCCGCAGCGCAAAAAAATAGAGCGCGTGATAACCGAACAACCCGAAAATGCCGAGCGCCCAGACTTCCGGTGGCTGGCGCAAACTGGCGATCGCCCGCTTGCGAAACAGCCAGCTAGCCGCCCCCAGCAGGCCCCCGATCGCAAACGTCATGGCCGCAAGCTGAAAGGGCGGCACCGACCCCGACGCCACCGTGAACAAAGCCAGCAGCGACCACATGAGGATGGCCGTGAAACCGATCAGGGTCGGGCGCGCGGACATGATCGAATCCAGTCGAAGCAGCAGATGTGATTGCCGGGACGCTCATAGCCAAGAACGGCCGCCGCGTTTCGCCGCGCTCACGTCCGGCCGGATCGGCGCCGGCAACAGGCCAGGATCAGACCAAAAGCCTAAGCCAGATATTGCCCGCCATTCGCCGTCAGCGTGGAACCCGTGATAAAGCCCGCATCGTCGGATGCCAAGAATACCACGCAGCGCGCGATTTCCTCGGGCTGGCCCAGGCGGCCAAGCGGAATCTGCGGCAGGATGCTTTTCTCCAGCACGTCCTGCGGGACCGCTTTCACCATCTCGGTGGCGATATAGCCGGGGCATATCGCGTTCACGGTGATGCCGCTGCGGGCGCCTTCCTGCGCCAGCGACTTGGTGAAGCCGAGCTCGCCGGCCTTGGCGGCGGAATAATTGACCTGGCCCATCTGGCCTTTCTGACCATTGATCGACGAAATGTTGATGATGCGGCCGAACTTGCGCGCGCGCATACCCTCGATCACGTGGCGGGTCATGTTGAACAGTGAGCCGAGATTGGTATTGATCACGGCATTCCACTGTTCCGGCGTCATGCGGTGGAACATGGTATCGCGCGTGATGCCGGCGTTATTGACGAGGACTTCGACCGGTCCGAGGTCGCCCTCGATCTGCTTGAGGCCGGCGCCGCAGGCCTCGAAATTCGATACGTCCCATTTGTAGACCGGGATTCCCGTTGCCGCCTTGAATTTCCCGGCGGCTTCGTCGTTACCCGCATAATTGGCCGCAACCTTGCAGCCCGCCTCCTTCAAGGCCTTCGATATCGCTTCGCCGATTCCGCGGGTCCCGCCGGTAACCACTGCAACGCGCGCCATGATGATCTAGTCCCCCCAAGATGAGGTCTTTCTTGACCGTTTCGCATTTCACAATTTCAGAATGACGACGGCCGGGTCAAGCCCGGCCATCCCATCCCTTCGTCGGTGACGCGTCCATGATCGCGACCACAGACAGACCGCCGATTGTTCACCACCGAGAGCCGGGTCAGCGCTCCAGGCACATGGCAATGCCCATGCCGCCGCCGATACACAGCGTCGCCAGTCCTTTCTTGGAATTGCGCTTTGCCATTTCATGCAGCAGCGTCACCAGAATGCGCGCGCCGGAGGCCCCGATCGGATGACCGATGGCGATGGCCCCGCCATTGACGTTGACCTTGCCGGTATCCCAGCCGAGATCCTTGTTGACGGCACAGGCCTGGGCGGCGAACGCTTCATTCGCCTCGATCAAATCGAGGTCGTCAGCTTTCCAGCCCGCCTTCTTCAGCGCGGTCCGCGAGGCCGGGATCGGACCCGTCCCCATGATCGCCGGGTCGACGCCCGCCTGCGCCCAGGACACGATGCGGGCGAGAACCGGGCGGCCTTCTTTCGCCGCCTGCGACGCCTTCATCAGAACAACCACCGCCGCGCCGTCATTGATGCCGGAGGCGTTGCCGGCCGTCACCGTGCCTTCCTTGTCAAAGGCGGGGCGCAGCTTGCTGATCGATTCCACGGTCGCGCCGTGCTTGGGATATTCATCGCTGTCGACGACGACCTCGCCCTTGCGGGTCTTGATCGTAACCGGCACGATTTCGTCCCTGAACCGGCCCGCCTTCTGCGCGGCCTCGGCCTTGTTCTGGGAGGCGACCGCGAACTCGTCCTGTTGCTGGCGGGTGATCTGCCACTGCTTGGCGACATTCTCCGCCGTATTGCCCATGTGATAGCCGTTGAAGGCGTCCCACAGGCCGTCCTTGATCATGGTATCGACAAGCTTGAGGTCGCCCATTTTCGTACCGTCGCGCAGATGGGCGCAATGCGGGGCCTGGCTCATCGATTCCTGGCCGCCGGCGACGACGATTTCGGAATCGCCGTTGAGGAGCGCCTGAAAGCCGAGCGCAACCGCGCGCAGGCCCGACCCGCAGAGCTGATTGACGCCCCAGGCCGGGCTCTCGACCGGAATGCCGGCGCCGATCGAAGCCTGCCGCGCCGGGTTCTGGCCCTGGCCGGCAGTCAGAATCTGCCCCACAATCACTTCGGAGACCCTGGTGGGTTCGACGCCCGCCCGCTTGAGCGCTTCCCTGATCGCGACTTTGCCCAGTTCGTGTGCCGGCAGGCTGGCGAGCGATCCGTTGAATGTACCAACCGGCGTACGCGCGGCACCGACAATAACGATGTCGTCTTTCATGACCATGCTCCCTGATCCCGTGAGCCCCTCGATAGCACGGCCTATCGGCTGCGCAAATTGGCGGCCCGTCTGGAACGGGACGGGCATAAGGGGCTTGCATAAAACGGTGGCCGGACCGGAAGAAAGCGCCTATTTTCAGGGAACCCTGCTTACTCCCGGGCGGGCGCCAACCATCGCGGAATCATGACAAAAACCGAAGAACCGATCACGATCAAGAAATACGCCAATCGCCGCCTCTATAATACCGGCACCAGCACTTATGTGACGCTGGAAGACCTCGCGACCATGGTGAAGAACGGCGAGGATTTCGTCGTCTACGACGCCAAGAGCGGCGACGACATCACCCGCGCCGTGCTGGCGCAGATCATCTTCGAACAGGAAAACAAGGAAGGCACCCAGAACCTCCTTCCGATCAATTTTCTGCGGCAACTCATCCGCTTTTACGGCGACAGCATGCAGATGCTGGTCCCCCGCTATCTCGAAGTATCGCTCGAATCGCTGACCAGGGAGCAGGAGAAGTTCCGTCAGCAAATGTCGCAGGCCTTTGGCGTCGGCGCCTTCGGTCCGCTCGAAGACCAGGTCCGGCGGAACATGGAGATGTTCGAAAAGGCCTTCGGCATGTTCAGCCCCTTCGCCCGCAAGGACGAGCACGAAGCTCCGGCCTCAAAGCCGACCGAAGCCGCCGGCGACATCGATGCGATGAAACGTCAACTGGAAGAAATGCAGCGCCGGCTCGACCAGATGACGGAAAAGGACAAACAATAAGCGGGGCGCTCTGCGCTCAGGCCGAGGCCGCGCGCGCGGTATCATCCCGCGTGTTTTTCAGCCACGGCCGGTCGATATGGGCC
>WBUW01000181.1 GCA_008933495.1 Pseudorhodoplanes sp. | reverse complement strand
GTGCTGGTGCTGGCCGGCGCCGGCACCGGCAAGACGCGCGTGCTCACCACCCGCATCGCCCACATCCTGCATCTGGGCCGCGCGCACCCTTCGCAGATTCTCGCGGTCACCTTCACCAACAAGGCCGCGCGCGAGATGAAGGACCGGGTCGCCGCCATGATGGGCCAGGTGGTGGAAGGCATGCCCTGGCTCGGCACCTTCCATGCCATCGGCGTGAAAATCCTGCGCCGGCACGCCGAATTGGTCGGGCTCAAGAGCGACTTCACCATTCTCGACGTCGACGACCAGATCCGCCTCATCAAGCAATTGCTGGAAGCCGAGAACATCGACGACAAGCGCTGGCCCGCGCGCGTCCTGGCGATGACGATCGACGGCTGGAAGAACCGCGGCCTCACCCCCGGCCAGGTGCCCGCCGGCGAAGCGGCGGCGTTCGCCAACGGACGCGGCAAAGAGCTTTACGCCGCCTACCAGGAGCGGCTGAAAATCCTCAACGCGGTCGATTTCGGCGACCTCTTGATGGAGAACATCCGGCTGTTCCGCGAGCAACCCGACGTGCTCGCCAACTACCAGCGCCGCTTCCGCTACATTCTGGTCGACGAGTACCAGGACACGAACGTGGCGCAGTATCTGTGGCTGCGGCTGCTGGCGCAGCCGCACCGCACCCCCAGCCCGTCGTCATTGCCGGGATTGACCCGGCAATCCATCCCTTCTCCGGACGATGGATCACCGGGTCACGACGCACCTGCGGTGCGTCGGCCCGGTGATGACGCAGAAAGAATTGGCAGCGGCGAGAAAGAACCCAAGAACATCTGCTGCGTCGGCGACGACGACCAGTCGATCTATGGCTGGCGCGGGGCGGAGGTCGACAACATCCTGCGCTTCGAGCACGACTTTCCCGGCGCGACGGTGATCCGGCTCGAGCGCAACTACCGCTCCACCGGCCACATCCTCGCCGCCGCCGCCCATCTCATCGCGCACAACGAGGGGCGCCTGGGCAAGACGCTGCGCACCGAGGACGAGCCGGGCGAGAAGGTGACCGTCACCGGCGCCTGGGATTCGGAAGAGGAAGCGCGCGCCATCGGCGAGGAGATCGAGGCGCTGCAGCGCAACGGCCACAAGCTCGACGAGATCGCGATCCTGGTGCGCGCCTCCTTCCAGATGCGCGAATTCGAGGACCGCTTCGTCACGCTCGGCCTGCCCTATCGCGTCATCGGCGGCCCGCGTTTCTACGAGCGTGCCGAAATCCGCGACGCGCTCGCCTATCTGCGCGTGATCCATTCGCCGGCCGACGATCTCGCCTTCGAGCGCATCGTCAATGTCCCGCGCCGGGGCCTGGGCGACGCCACGCTGAAGGTGCTGCACGACCACGCCCGCGCCCGCCGCGTGCCGCTGACCGAGGCCGCGCACGCAATCGTGGATACCGACGAGCTCAAGCCCAAGCCGCGCAGCGCGCTGCGCGGCTTGCTCGACAGTTTCGCGCGCTGGCGAAACCAGAAGGACGCGCTGCCGCATAACGAGCTCGCCGAGATCGTGCTCGACGAGTCGGGCTATACCGAGATGTGGCAGAAGGACCGCTCGGCCGACGCCGCCGGACGCCTTGAAAACCTCAAGGAGCTGGTGCGCTCGATGCAGGATTTCGAGAACCTCGCCGGCTTCCTCGAACACATTTCGCTGGTGATGGACCGCGACGGCGAAGGCTATGACGATGCCGTCAACATCATGACGCTGCATTCGGCCAAGGGATTGGAATTCGACACCGTGTTCCTGCCCGGCTGGGAGGAAGGGCTGTTTCCGCATCAGCGCGCGCTCGACGAGCAGGGCCGCGCCGGACTGGAAGAAGAGCGGCGGCTGGCGCATGTCGGGCTGACGCGCGCGCGCCGGCGCGCCAAAATCTGGTTCGCCACCAACCGCCGCATCCACGGCACCTGGTCGTCGACGATCCCCTCGCGCTTCCTCGACGAACTGCCGGAAGCGCATGTGGAAGTGACCGAGGCGGCGACCGGCGGCTATGGCGGCAACGCTTATGGCGGCACGGGCGGCTACGGCGCCTCGCGCTTCGACACCTTCGCACCGTCCGGCTCTTCGTACGGCACGCCGGGCTGGCAGCGCGCGCAGAAGCGCCGCGCGCACGAGGACGATTCTTCGGGTGCCCGTAACCGCTGGCGCGGCGATGAGGATGGCTTCGGCGACGAGGGTTCGGAATACGAGGCGCAAGCGCGCTTCATTGATCGCGATGACAGCGCCGCACACTCAGCAAAGTCCCCTCCCCCCTTGCGGGGGAAGGATAGGGAGGGGGGTGGCCTCAGTGGCCGCGCCGGCTCTCATTCCGCGCGCGGCACCGGCACATCAAAAGGCCGCTTCGCTGCGCGGCGCGAACCGCTCACCATCGAAGGCGAACTGGTAGCAAAATCCACCGGCGTGAATTCAGCCTTCTCGGTCGGCGATCGCGTCTTTCACATCAAATTCGGCAACGGCAACATCACAGCCGTCGACGGCAACAAGCTCACCATCCAGTTCGACCGCGCCGGCGAGAAGCGCGTGGTGGATAGTTTTGTGGAGAGGGTGTGAGGGGTCCAAGATTAACAAACTGTTCTTACGCCTCACAATGGGCACAAATTACACGCATAAGGAGCAAATGGCATACTTATAAACAGCTTGGGAGTAATTGCGATGGAAATTACTGCGCATGGCTGGAATAGGAACATGGGCAATACAGAATTTGTCCAAGTCGACCTTTCAGATTTGAAGCTTTCGAAAGTTCAAAATAAGTATCTGCCTTGGAACAAGGTCGGTTTATTCCCCGCGTCTCGGCACGGCGCGTTCTCCGGTGTTGAAGTGCACTGGGGAAAAGAACTCAAAATGACGGGCAACTATCGGATGAAAATCCGACTTACCCGCTCAGATATTCTCTACCTGTTCAGAACTGTGTTTGGCGACGAGTTGAGCGTAAGCCTCATCGAAGAGCATGGCTTCACAGCGTCTTCCGACTTAGCGAAAGCAATTTTAAAGACAGTCAAACTGACGGACCTGACGCTTGGTGAACTGATTGAGATGAACACTCAAACGGACAAAACCGCGCGCCCAAGCGACGCCGCTCCCGAGGCAAAAGAGAATAAGCTCCCAACGAACGAATTCCGCCGACGATATTAGCGATCACTCATTGAGCGTCTGCGCCGTGCAGCCGATCTTGGCCGCGATCGAAGACACCGCCGCCCAGCGTGATGGATGCTCCTTCTCGTAATCGAAAACTAGGCGTACCGCACGGGCGCGCACTTCAGGAGAAAACCTGTTCGTCGTCTTGCTCATGATGGCTCCACCTTCTCAAGGTTTGGAGCCTCCGGCAAACCCGGCGCGGTTCACTGAATGATGCAGTTCATATCGAACGGGTCTCGGCAATGAATTTCCCTGATATCAGGGAAAATACAGGGAATTTTCACGACGAGCAGGCAAGTTGGTCGTTGGCCGCAGCCACCACCCGCACAGCATGAGATATTCGACGATCATGCGTTTGACGGCGACCGCGACGGGAGGAGTGCGTCAGAATGCCAGGGAAATTGGCCAAATCAGACCCTCGATCGCCATTCGGACGCCTGGAATGGCGACTGAGGTCGGCACCGCGCACCCAGTCTTGCGGAAAGGCCGAAAAAACGTCAACATTCATGCCAATTCGAGGTTCATCCCGGGAATCCCGGTTTAAATAAGTTGTGCATTTTTCGGAGCCACGCGATGGTTGAGCGGGCAAGCTTCGAGATTACCGGCCGCGAGGACTTTTCCGAGGTTACCTATTCGCTTGTGGTCCATCACCCGTTGATGGCGAAGGCGGCCAATCCCGGGCAGTTCGTCATCGTCATGTCGCACGAGGCGGGCGAGCGCATTCCGCTCACCATCGCAGATTTCGATCGCCATGAAGGAACGGTCACGCTCGTCGTCCAGGCAGTCGGCAAGACCACCAGGGAGATGCAGCAGACCTGCAAGGTCGGGACGCGGCTTTATGCACTGGTCGGACCCATGGGCCTGCCGAGCCGGATCGGGCACGCGAAAAAGGTCGTTTGCGCCGGCGGTGGCCTTGGCGTGGCCCCGGTCTTTCCGCAGGCGCGCGGCTTCAAGGAGAGCGGCGCATATGTCATCGGCGTCCTCGGCTTCCGCAGCAAGAACCTGATCTTCTGGAGTGACAAGTTCAGCGCTTGCTGCGATGAGCTGATCATCTGCACCGACGACGGCTCCGCCGGCATCAAGGGCTTCGTCAGCGATGGCATCAAGCGGGCGATCGAGCGGCATACCGGGATCGACGAGGTCGTGGCGATCGGCCCGCCGATGATGATGAAGGCGTGCGTCGAGACGACTCGCCCGCACGCCATCAAGACCATCGTCAGTCTCAATCCGATCATGGTCGACGGCACCGGCATGTGCGGCGGTTGCCGCGTCAAGCTGGGCAACGAGGTGAAGTTCGCCTGCGTCGATGGTCCCGATTTCGACGGCCACAAGGTCGATTTCGCCGATCTGACGACGCGGCTGCGCCGCTACACCGAGCAGGAGAAGCTCGCGTTGCAGCGCTGGTCTGACACCTGCCGCATGAAGGAGCCATTGGTATCGGGCGGGCGCAACGTGGCTGCGACGCCGCCGCATCCGCCGGCAACCGAGCTGCTCGAGTTGCCGGATCCATTCGAAGACGTGCGGGGGGGCTAGCGCGTCGATAATCGTCAATAATCATTGTCAATGACGGGATGCCGTGGGGCGCGCGCGGCGCTCCGGCGGCGAGCTGCAACGAGGGCTGAAGCATGGGGAAGAAGAGGACCATACGGACCATTCCGCAGCAGCGCGCGCCCATGCCGGAGCAGCCTGTCGAGCAGCGGGTCAAGAATTTTACCGAAGTGGCTTGCGGCTTCAGCGTCGCGGATACGCTGAAGGAGGCGGAACGCTGTCTGCTTTGCCCGGATGAGCCCTGCATCGCCGGCTGCCCCGTGGGCATCAACATTCCCGGCTTCATCCAGAAGCTCGGCCAGAAGGATTTCCGCAGCGCCTACGACATCATCACCCAGACCAATCTGCTGCCGGCCATCTGCGGCCGCGTCTGCCCGCAAGAGAGCCAGTGCGAGAAAGTATGCACCGTTGGCGACACGCTCGAGCCGGTGGCGATCGGCCGTCTGGAGCGATGGGTCGGTGACACAGCCATCGCGGAGGGTTGGGTCAACGTTCCCGATATCGAGCCGAGCCGCTTCAAGATCGGCATCGTGGGCTCCGGCCCCGCCGGCATGGCCTGCGCCGCCGACATGGCAAAAGCCGGCTGCGACGTTACGGTGTACGAGGCGTTCCATCAGGCCGGCGGGGTGCTGAAATACGGCATCCCGGATTTCCGCCTGCCAAACACGATCGTCGATGCCGAGATCGACAACCTGCGCAAGCTCGGCGTCAAGTTCGAGTGCAACACGTTGGTCGGCCGTCTGTTTACCATCGAACAGATGCGCGGTGAAATGGGGTTCGACGCCGTCTTCATCGGCACCGGTGCCGGCTATCCGTCGATGCTCGGGATCCCCGGAGATTCGCTCAACGGCGTGCTCTCCGCCAACGAGCTCTTGACGCGCTGCAATCTGATGCGTGCCAAGGAATTCCCCGGCTACGACACGCCATTGATCATGGGCCACCGGGTTGTCGTGATTGGTGCCGGCAACACCGCCATGGATGCCATGCGCGTCTCGCTGCGGCTCGGCGCCGAGAAAGTGTCCTGCGTCTACCGGCGTTCGCGCACGGAGTGCCCGGCCCGCGCCGAGGAGGTGCACCACGCCGAACAGGAGGGCATTGAGTTTCACTGGCTGACCAATCCGGTCGAGATCCTCGACGACGGCAACGGCGGCGTGCGCGGTATGCGTTGTGTCCGCATGGAGCTGGGCGAGCCGGATGACTCCGGCCGGCGCCGGCCGGTTGCGGTGACCGGCAGCGAGCACGAGCTGGAAACGGATCTCGTCGTCTTCGCAATCGGCACCAACGCCAATCCGATCATCGGCCAGACCTCGAAGCTCAAGCTCAACAAGCGCGGCTACATCGAGACCGACGACAACTTGGCCACCTCGATGGTCGGCGTATTCGCCGGCGGCGATATCGTCACTGGTGCGGCGACGGTGATCGAAGCCATGGGCGCCGGCCGCAAGGCTGCCTGCAGCATGAAAGCTTACCTGAGAATCCGGGACGTCAACCGGGGCTATGCGGATGCCGGCGACAGCATCGGCCAGTTCTTCGGTCTTGCCCTCAGCGAACAGAATTTCGCGCGGGTCCGTGTAGCTTAGACGGGATCGCAACAATGAACGACGTGGCACTGGCGAAATCCCTTTCCAGCAAAGTTCTTCAACCGCGTTCGTCCGGCCGGGCCAAGACGCTGACCACGCTGAACGAGCACGTGGTCGAAGTGATCAGCGATTCCGGCGAAGGCGCGCAACGCTGCGGCCAATCGCTCGGCGCGATCGCCGCCAAAATGGGGAACGGCGTCTGGAC
>WBUW01000180.1 GCA_008933495.1 Pseudorhodoplanes sp. | reverse complement strand
CCGCCGAGGCGCTCGGCCAGGTCAACGCGATCATCGAGGATATGTCGAGCATCGCGGCGAGCGTCGCGGTCACCGTCGAGGAACAGAATTCCGCCGTCGCCGCGATTTCGGAAGGCGTGCATTGCGCCTCGTCGGAAGCGCGCACCGGAGCGGACGCCATGAACCGGGTGGCGGGCGCCTCGCTGGAGGCCCACGACACGGCCGAAGACGTCAAGGCGCTGGCCGATACGCTCGGCATCGAAGCCGAGCAGCTCGAAGCCGAGGTCCGCCGCTTCCTCGCCGAGGTGCGCGCCGCCTGAGCCGCCGCGGCGGTCCGCGGTTCCCGCTTGCTTTTGTCGGACGCGCGCTGTGATGTGGGTGCGCTTCGGGAGCGGCTGCCGTGCGGATATTGAAACGAAGCTGGACGATCGCGTGGGAGGCGTTCTGGCGCTTCAACAACGACGACGGCTGGGCGATCGCAAGCCACATCGCCCTGTCCGGCCTGATGTCGCTGTTTCCGTTCTTTCTGGTGCTCACCGCCGTCGCCGGCATCGTGGGCTCGACCGATCTCGCCAACGAGGCCGCGCGTCTGGTGCTCGAGGCCTGGCCGGAAGAAGTCTCCGCCCCGATCGCAACCGAAATCCAGCACGTGCTTGACGGCGCGCAGCAGCAGGTGCTCACGGTCGGCGCCCTGCTCGCCCTGTTTTTTGCCTCGAGCGGCGTGGAAAGCCTGCGCATCGGCCTCAACCGCGCTTATGCGGTCGTCGACACGCGCTCGATGTGGCTCTTGCGGCTGGAATCGATCGGCTATGTCATGCTTGGCACGGTCGCCATCCTGGCGCTGTCGTTTCTGGTGCTGCTGGCGCCGCTGATCATCCGTACCGCCGTGCGCTTCATTCCGGCGCTGCGCGACTTCGACGATACGATCACGTTCTGGCGGCTCGCGATTGCCTCCGTGCTGATCGTGGTGCCGCTGATCGTCGTCCATAAATGGCTGCCGGCGGGCCGCCGCAGCTTTCGCGAAATCATTCCGGGAATCCTGGCCACGCTCGTGCTCTGGCTCGTGGCCGGCACGCTGTTTGGCCGCTATCTCGCCGATTTCGCCTTCACCTATTCGGTCTATTATGCGGGTCTCGCCTCGCCGATGATCGCGCTGGCGTTTCTCTATTTCACCGCCTCGATTTTCATCTATGGCGGGGAATTGAACGCCACCCTCATGCAGGCGAACGGTGCGTCGGGGCAGGCTTCGCCGGTGTCGCAGGTGACGCCTGCCGGCCGGCCCTGACCAGCCGCGGACGCGTGGCGCCGCCGCGCGGATACCGCGCGCGCTTCATTTCACAAGTTTCGCGTTCCAGGTGGTGCCGCCGCGCGGCGAGGGCGTGAACGTCATCTCGACCTCCGCGCGCGTGCCGCACAGATCATAGCTCCAGCGCTCGCTCCAGGGCTCGTGGTCGCGCCTTGGTGCGACGAGGCGGGTATCGACAACCCATTGCCGGTCGCAGCCTTTCGGCCGCGCGCCGGCGATCGCCGCGCTCGAACCGGCGAACGTGTCGCGCTGGAGCAGAGGATCGGCGGCCGTGGTGCCGGGCAGCAACTCGACCATGCGCGGCTGGCCGCGGTCGATGACGATGAAGAAGTTGCGCTGCGCGTGCGGCCGGCAATCGACAATGAACTGCTCGACCCAGGACACCACGCCCGGCTTCACCGGGAAGGGGATGATCCGGGCGAGCGCCATCGGCGGCGGGTCCGGACATTCGAACGTCGGAATGCGGCGCGCCGACTTGCCGATCAGGTCGCGCCGCAGCGGCGTATAGGCGTCGGAGAAGATGGTGCCGGCGACGTCGGGGCCGAAGGCCGCGCGCACGGCGTCGGGCTTGGCGCGGATATAGTCGGGCGTCTGGGCGACGGCCGGCGCAGCGAAAACACCCGCCAGAAAAACGATGATAGCGAATCTTTGCATGCGCAAGGCATCGCACGAAACGGCAATCGCGTCGATCGGCCTCAGCCGCCGGCCGCCTCGACCACGTCCTCGAAGCTGCGCAAACCGGTGCGCGGGGCGTTCACCAGCACCGCCATGTTGCCGGGGGCGTGCTCGTTCTTCCACATCTTCTGATGCGCGGTCGGGATCTTCTCCCAAGGGAAAACCTCGCTCATGCACGGATCGATCCGGCGGTCGAGCACGAACTGGTTGGCCGCGCTCGCCTGCTTCAAGTGCGCGAAATGCGATCCCTGAATGCGCTTCTGCCGCATCCAGACATAGCGCGCATCGAAGGTGAGATTGTAGCCGGTGGTGCCGGCGCAGAACACGACCATGCCGCCGCGCTTGACCACAAGGCACGACACCGGGAAGGTCTGCTCGCCGGGATGCTCGAACACGATGTCGACATCGCGCTTGCCGGTAATGTCCCAGATCGCCTTGCCGAATTTCCGCGCTTCCTTGGTCCACTCGGCATATTCGGACGTGTTGACGGTGGGCATCTGGCCCCAGCACTTGAATTCCTTGCGGTTGATCACGCCCTTGGCGCCGAGCCCGAGCACATAATCGCGCTTGGTCTCGTCCGAGATGATGCCGATCGCGTTGGCGCCGGAGGCCGCGCAAAGCTGCACGCCGAACACGCCGAGCCCGCCGGAGGCGCCCCAGACCAGCACATTGTCGCCGGGCTTGAGCGTGTGCGGGCCGTGACCGAACAGCATGCGGTAGGCGGTCGCCAGCGTCAGCGTGTAGCAGGCCGCCTCTTCCCACGACAGGTGCGTCGGCTTCGTCATCAATTGCCGCGATTGCACGCGGCAGAACTGGGCAAACGAACCGTCCGGCGTCTCATAGCCCCAGATGCGTTGCGAGGGCGACAGCATCGGATCGCCGCCATTACATTCCTCGTCGTCGCCGTCGTCCTGGTTGCAGTGGACGATGACTTCGTCGCCGACCTTCCAGCGCTTGACCTTGGCGCCGACCGCCCAGACCACGCCGGCGGCGTCGGAGCCGGCGATGTGATAGGGATTCTTGTGGACGTCGAGCGGCGAGATCGGCTGGCCGAGCCCGGCCCAAATGCCGTTGTAATTGACGCCGCCGGCCATGACGAAAACCAGCACGTCGTCTTCGCCGATCGGCCAGGTCGGCACCACTTCGATCTGCATCGACGTCTCCGGCGGCCCATGCCGCTCCTTGCGGATCGCCCAGGCATGCATCGTCGCCGGCACATGGCCGAGCGGGGGAATTTCGCCGACCGCATAAAGGTCCTTCACGGGGCCGGCCTTGGACGGCTTGAATTCGACGACTGGGGACATTCCCGAGCTCCGGCAGCGGATGATTGAGGCGGTACAAGTTTGCCGCAGACTGTTGTGCGCCGCAATAACAAGTCGCCGATCCGAAGACTGAAACCGCGGATTTCCCGCACGCCGGCAAAGCCGCTGCAGGGAACGGTTAACGACGGCGCGCGCTCAGCAACGCTCGGCGCGATTCGCAGGCACGGTGCGCGGCTGGTCCGTTGCGACCGGTACATGGCTAAATGCTCATTGGCGTGCAGTGCGACATGGATTATGTTGCGGCGCGTTGCGGTCTCGACGACACCCTATCGTGTTTTTTTTGCGCGTCGGACTGCGGTTGTTGCGCTGACTCCTGATGGCCTCCGCGGTATTATACTTTCGTCGTAATGCAACATCGGGGCGGGGACAAGCTCGCGGCTTTCCCTCGCCAGGGGAGGGCTATCAATGGCTATCGAGACACTGATCGTCTGGTTGATTATCGGTGCGATCGCCGGCTGGGTCGCCGGACTGATTGTGAAGGGTTACGGCTTAGGCCTCATCGGCAACATCGTCGTCGGCATCATCGGCGCGTTCATTGCCGGCTGGTTCCTGCCGCGGTTGGGAATTGCGATCGGCGGCGGTATCGTTGCCGAAATCGTCAACGCCATCATCGGCGCGGTCATCCTGCTGGTCGTCATCGGACTGATCAGGAGATAGCGTCCCTAAATAGCCGGACTGGATCGGAGACGAATGCACGAGACGCCGCCGCGCGATAAACCCTGGATCTTCCGGACCTATGCAGGCCATTCGACCGCCAAGGAATCGAATGCGCTCTACCGGCGGAACCTGGCGAAGGGGCAAACCGGCCTCTCGATCGCCTTCGATCTTCCGACCCAGACCGGTTATGATTCCGACCACCCGCTGGCGGCCGGCGAAGTCGGCAAGGTCGGCGTGCCGATCTCCCATATCGGCGACATGCGCGCGCTGCTCGACGGCATTCCGCCGGGCGATATGAACACGTCCATGACCATCAATGCGACGGCGGCCTGGCTCCTGGCGCTCTATATCGCCAACGCCGACGAACAGGGCGTGCCGCGCGCCAGGCTGCAGGGCACGACGCAGAACGACATCATCAAGGAATACCTGTCGCGCGGCACCTATGTGTTCCCGCCGGCGCCCTCGATGCGGCTGATCAAGGACACCATCCTGTTCACCACCGCCGAGATGCCGAAATGGAATCCGATGAACGTCTGCTCCTACCATTTGCAGGAAGCCGGCGCGACGCCGGTGCAGGAGCTGAGCTACGCGCTCGCCACCGCCATCGCCGTGCTCGACACGGTCAAGGCCTCGGGCGAGGTGAAACCTGAAAATTTCGGCGACGTCGTCGGCCGCATTTCCTTCTTCGTGAATGCCGGCCTGCGCTTCATCACCGAAATGTGCAAGATGCGCGCCTTCGTCGAATTATGGGACGAGATCACGCTCGAACGCTATGGCGTGACCGACGCCAAGCAGCGTCTGTTCCGCTACGGCGTGCAGGTCAATTCGCTCGGCCTCACCGAGCAGCAGCCGGAAAACAACGTCTACCGCATCCTGCTCGAAATGCTGGCGGTGACGCTGTCGAAGAAGGCGCGCGCACGCGCGGTGCAATTGCCGGCCTGGAACGAGGCGCTCGGCCTGCCGCGTCCGTTCGACCAGCAATGGTCGCTGCGCATGCAGCAGATTCTGGCCTACGAAACCGACCTGCTGGAGTACGGCGACATTTTCGACGGCTCGACCGCGATCGCAAAGACGGTCGCGGAGCTCAAGACCGAGGCCAAAGCCGAACTCAAGCGCATCGACGAGATCGGCGGGGCGGTGGCGGCCGTCGATTCCGGCTACATGAAAGCGCGGCTGGTGGAGAGCAACACGCAGCGGCTGGAGGCGATCGAGCGCGGCGAGCAGATCGTGGTCGGGGTGAACCGGTTCACAGAAGGCGAGCCCTCCCCGCTGGTGGCTCCGGAAGGATCGATCCTGACCATCCCCGAGAATGTCGAGGCGCAGCAAATCGAGCGCCTGCGGCAATGGCGGGCGGCGCGCGACGCCCGGGCGGCGGAGGCCGCCCTGAACGAGCTGCGCGCGGCGGCGCAGGAAGGCCGCAACATCATGCCGCCCTCAGTCGCCTGCGCGAAGGCCGGCGTCACCACCGGCGAATGGGGCGGCGTGCTGCGCGAGGTGTTCGGCGAATACCGCGCCCCGACCGGCATCGCGCGTACGGCGCGCGCGTCGGCCGAAGGGCTCGATCCGCTGCGCGCCGATGTCGATCGCATCTCGAAGAAGCTCGGCCGCCGCATCAAGTTCCTGGTCGGCAAGCCCGGTCTTGACGGCCATTCCAACGGCGCCGAGCAGATCGCCGTGCGCGCGCGCGACGCCGGCATGGAAGTGGTCTATGGCGGCATCCGCTTCACGCCGGCCGAAATCGTCAAGACCGCGATGGAAGAAGACGTGCACGTGATCGGGCTGTCGATCCTGTCCGGCAGTCACGTCTCGCTCGTGCGCGAGGTGGTCGAGCGCATGCGCAAGGCGGGGATCGACGATGTGCCCGTGGTCGTCGGCGGCATCATCCCGCCCGAGGATGCCCGCACGCTCAAGCGCGCCGGCGTCGCCGCCGTCTACACGCCCAAGAACTACGAGATCAACGCCATCATGTCCGATCTCGTGCGCATCGTGGAAAACGCCGCCGAGAAAGTCGCCTGAGCCATGCGCGGGCGGCCGGGCCATGGAAGCCGCCGCGCGCTGCCGGCGCCGAACGCGGGCGCGTTGCGCGGGTGAAGGACCGGCCCACGTTCCGGTTGCCGCAACACGGCGAGTTTTGCCGATACGAGAACGGGCGCCGCTGCGCCGCCGCCTGCGCGTTCGCCCCGGGCGAGACGCGCGGCCGCGTTCACGGGGCGGATCTGTTCGACCGCCTCAAGTGACCGCGTCCTGCGGCCGGAATTGCGCCAGCGCCTCGGCGAGCCTGGCCGGCACGACCGGCTTCACAAGATAGGCGTTCATGCCGGCGGAATGCGCGCGCGCGCGGTCGCCGTCCGAGGCCAGGGCCGAAATCCCGATGATCGGAATGCCGGACGCCGTTCCGGGCAGCGCGCGGATACGCCGGGTGGCCTCTACACCGGTGAGTTCGGGCAGGTGAATATCCATGAGGAGTACATCAGGTTTATTCACCTCGGCCATGCGAATGGCTTCCTTCCCAAAACGGGTGTAAATAATCTGAATATTGAGGTCTGAAAGTACTTCTTTCAGGTAT
>WBUW01000179.1 GCA_008933495.1 Pseudorhodoplanes sp. | reverse complement strand
CGCGCGATCTGTTCTCGGCGCTTGAGGAGCGCCCGCGCCGCAAATCAGCCCCGCCGGCGCGCGGCCGGGCGCGCGAGAGCGGCGGCTATACCGCCCACGACATCGAGGTGCTGGAGGGGCTGGAGCCGGTGCGCCGCCGGCCCGGCATGTATATCGGCGGCACCGACGAGAAGGCGCTGCATCACCTGTTCGCCGAAGCCATCGACAATGCGATGGACGAGGCGCTCGCCGGCCACGCCACCTTCATCGAGGTCACGCTCGGCACCGACGGCTTTCTCACCGTCACCGACAATGGCCGCGGCATCCCGGTCGATCCGCATCCGAAATTTCCGAAAAAGTCCGCGCTCGAAGTGATCATGTGCACGCTGCACGCCGGCGGCAAGTTCGACTCCAAGGTCTACGAGACCTCGGGCGGCCTGCACGGGGTCGGCGTCTCGGTGGTCAATGCGCTGTCGGAGAAGCTCGACGTCGAGGTGGCGCGCGGCGGCCAGCTCTATCGTCAGAGCTATGCGCGCGGCAAGCCGAAGAGCGGCGTCGAGAAGATCGGCCGCGCGCCCAACCGGCGCGGCACCACGGTGCGCTTCAAGCCCGACCCGCAGATTTTCGGCGACGGCGTGCGCTGGGACCCGGCGCGCCTGTTCCGCATGACGCGCGCCAAGGCCTATCTGTTCGGCGGCGTCGAAATCCGCTGGTCGTGCCCGAAGGAACTGATCAAGGGCACCGACGTGCCGGCCGCCGCCACGCTGCACTTCCCCGGCGGGCTGAAGGACTATCTCGCGTCGGGCCTGGAGAAGACGACGCTCGTGCATCCCGACATTTTCTTCGGCCGCGCGGAGAAGAAAGGCGGCCACGGCTCGGCCGAATGGGCAGTGGCGTTCGTCGCCGATGCCGATCCCTTCATCTCCTCCTATTGCAACACCATCCCGACCGCCGACGGCGGCACGCACGAGAGCGGCCTGCGCGCGGCCCTGTTCAAGGGCCTGCGCGACCATGCCGCGCGCGTCGGCCAGGAGAAACGCGCCGCCGCCATCACCAGCGACGACCTGATGGGCTGCGCCTGCGCGATGATCTCGGTGTTCATCCGCGAGCCGGAATTCCAGGGCCAGACCAAAGACCGCCTCGCCACCGCCGAAGCCGCGCGCATCGTCGAGCAGGCGGTGCGCGACCCCTTCGACCACTGGCTCGCCGGCAATCCGCTGCAGGCCAACAAGCTGCTCGAATTCGTGACCGAGCGCGCCGAGGAGCGCCTGCGTCGCCGCCAGGAGAAGGACATCGCGCGCAAGAGCGCGGTGCGCAAGCTGCGGCTGCCCGGCAAGCTCGCCGATTGCACCAACACCGCCGCGCAGGGTTCCGAATTGTTCATCGTCGAGGGCGACTCCGCCGGCGGCTCGGCCAAGCAGGCGCGCGACCGCGCCTCGCAGGCGATCCTGCCGCTGCGCGGCAAGATTCTCAATGTCGCCAGCGCCGGCCGCGACAAGCTTGCGCAGAACCAGCAGCTCGCCGACCTGATCCAGGCGCTCGGCTGCGGCACCGGCACGCATTACCGCGCGCATGACCTGCGCTACGGGAAGGTGATCGTGATGACCGACGCCGACGTCGACGGCGCCCACATCGCTTCGCTGCTGATCACCTTCTTCTACCGGCAGATGCCCAAGCTGATCGAGGACGGCCACCTCTATCTCGCCGTGCCCCCGCTCTACCGCCTCACCCATGGCGGCAAGACGATCTATGCGCGCGACGACAAGCACAAGGACGTGCTGCTGAAGAAGGAATTCCACGCCAACGCCAAGGTCGATGTCGGCCGCTTCAAGGGCCTGGGCGAAATGATGGCCGCGCAACTGAAAGAGACGACCATGGACCCCAGGAAACGCACGCTGCTCAAGGTGGTGCTGGCCGACCGCGAGAAATCGAAGACCGCGAAATCGGTCGATCAGCTCATGGGCACCAAGCCCGAGGCGCGCTTTGCCTTCATCTCCGAGCGCGCGCAGTTCGCGAGCGAGCAATTGCTGGATGTATGAGGCTTGCGGGCGCGCAGCTGACCTGGCTCGTTCGCACGTCTTCAACTGCGCAACGATATGTGTTAATTATTCAACATGAGCATTGAAGACCTCGAAAAGGCGGTGGCGAAACTTCCGCCCGACCAGCTGGCGAAATTCCGCGCATGGTTCGACGCGTTCGACGCCGCGCGCTTCGACGAGAAGATCGATCGTGATGCGCGGGCCGGCAAGCTCGACAAGCTCGCCGAACAGGCGCTCGCTGATTACCGCAAGGGCCGCGCCCGCGAACTATGAGGCATTTCGCCAATCCGGCATTTTGGGATGCTTACGCCAGGCTTCCGGACAGTATTCGCGTTCATGCTGACAGGAATTTCGCACTGCTTAAGGAAAATCCCCAGCATCCTTCGTTGCGCCTCAAGAAAGTCGGCAGATACTGGTCGGCGCGAATTGGACTGCATCACCGCGCGCTCGCGCTTGAGGTCAACGAAGGCTTGCTGTGGTTTTGGATCGGGTCGCATGCCGACTACGATGCCTTGATCCGCTGAGTGGCGTTGCGCAGGATTGCCGCACTCTTTGAGGAGCAGGAAGTTGACGGGCACTGGATCGCGGAAGTTCCGTCGCTCCTCGCCTACGCGGCCTCGGAATCGGAAGCGCGCGCCAAGGCGCAGAGATTTTGGCTCTCAGGGCCATTGCCGATCGCGCTGAGAACGACGAGAACGTTGATCGTAACGCGCGGCGCCGGCGATCGGCTTGAACGCGACAAACCGACTCTGGATTGATGACAACCCGGTATTTCCCTTCATCCTGAGGAGCGCCCCAGCGGGTCCGCGCAGAGCGTGGCCGCGAGCGCGACGCACTCCTCGCCTCACCCCATCGGCAATCCGGCGTAATTCTCGGCAAGCGATTTCGCCGCGACCTCCGAGGTCGTCACGTAATCGATCTCGGCGATCTGGCGCTTCATGTCGAAGTCGTTCTCGTAATTGAAGCGGTGCAGCATCTGCGTCATCCACCAGGAGAAGCGCTGGCCCTTCCACACCCGGCGCAGGCAGGTCTTCGAATAGTTCGCCAGCGGCTCGGAATTGCGCGACCGGTAGAATGATTCGAACGCGCGCGCGAGCACGCGCACGTCGGCCATCGCCAGATTCATGCCCTTGGCGCCGGTCGGCGGCACGATATGGGCGGCGTCGCCGGCGATGAACAGCCGCCCGTGCTGCATCGGCTCGGTGACATAGCTGCGCATCGGCGTCACGCCCTTCTGCAGGATTTTGCCTTCGGTCAGCTTGCGCACGCCGCCAAGCCGCAGATGCAACTGCTCCCAGATGCGCGCGTCCGGCCATTCGTCGATATTCTCGTCGGGCGCGCACTGGATATAGAGCCGCGACAGGTTCGGCCCGCGCATCGAATAAAGCGCGAAGCCCTTCTCGTGATAGGCGTAGATCAGTTCCTTTTCCGGCGGCGGCGATTCAGAGAGGATGCCGAGCCAGCCGAACGGATAGACCCGGTCATAGCCCTGCAGCGTTCCGGCGGGAAAACTCGGGCGGCTGATGCCGTGAAAGCCGTCGCAGCCGGCGATGAAATCGCACGCGATCTCGTTCAACTCGCCGTTTGCGCGGAAGCGGATTTTCGGTCTGTCGGTCGTGAAATCGTGGACGCTCGTGTCCGCGACCTCGAAATGGATTTCGCCGCCGTCCGCAAGCCGGCGCGCGATCAGGTCGGTAACCACTTCCTTCTGGTCGTAGATGACGACGTGCTTGCCGATCAGTTTCTTGAAATTGAGGTAATGCGCCTGGCCGTTGAAGGCGATGAAAATGCCGTCATGCACCATGCCCTCGCGCTTCATGCGCTCGCCGACGCCGGCCTCGACCAGAAGCTCGGAGACCCAGTGCTCCATCAGCCCGGCGCGCACGCGCGCCTCGCAATAGGCGCGGCTGCGGTTTTCCACGATGATCGAGCGGATGCCGGCCAGATGCAGCAGATGCGAAAGCATCAATCCGGCCGGTCCCGCCCCGACAATGCCGACCTGTGTGCGCATGAATATCCTCCCGAGCCTGATTCTTCTTGGTTCGCGTGCGCCGTTCTAGGGCAGCGCGGCGATCGGGCAAAAGGGACGTTTGCCGGAACGGCTGGAATTTTTCCGACCGCTAGGCCGGCCAGCCATAGCGCGGCACGGCCGCCTTGTAGGCGCGATAGGGCGCGCCGAACTTGCCTTCGAGATAGCGTTCCTCGCGCAAGACCACGCCGCGGTGCAGCACGATCGCCGCCGGAACCATGAACACGAGCGTCCAGTCGGAAGCGAGCGCGAGCGCCAGCCCGGCGGTGACGAAGCCGAAGCCGACATACATCGGGTTGCGCACATAAGCGTAGACGCCCTCGGTCACGAGCGCGAGCGCCGGCTTCCAGGGCGGAATGTTGGTGCGCGCCGCCGCGAAGGCGCGACTGCCCACCAGCATCAGCGCAAAGCCGGCCACCACCAGCACGCCGCCGGCGACCAGCCGGGTCGGCAAGCCGAAGAGGATTTGCAACAGGTGTGCCGGGACGAGCCAGTCGAGCACAAGCCCGCCCGCAAGGGCGGCAAGCGGAATGAGCGGCGGCGGGCAGATGACACCGGGATTGTCGCGTGCGGGGCGGGCCATTCATTTCACTCCGGCGAGCGCGCCTTCAAGGTCGGCGATCAGGTCGTCGGCGTCCTCGATCCCGACCGAGAGCCGCACAAGCCCGTCGCCGATGCCAAGCGCGGCCCGCACATTCTCGGGCACCGAGCCGTGCGTCATCAAGGCCGGATGCTCGATCAGGCTCTCGACGCCGCCAAGGCTCTCGGCCAGCGTAAACAGCGCGCAGCGTTCGAGAAAGACCCGGGCGCCGGCCAGGTCCGTTTTCAGGTCGACCGAAATCATGCCGCCGAAGGCGCGCATCTGCGCACGCGCCAGCGCGTGCTGCGGGTGGCCCGGCAGGCCGGGATAGATCACGCGCGCGACCTTGGGATGGCGCTCCAGCCATTGCGCGATCTTCAGCGCGGAGGCGCAATGGCGCTCCATGCGCAGCGCCAGCGTCTTGAGCCCGCGCAGCGCAAGAAAGGAATCGAACGGTCCCTGCACCGATCCGACCGCGTTGTGCAGAAACTCAAGCTGCGCGCGCAATGCCGGATTGTCGCCGACCACGAGCACGCCGCCGACCATGTCGGAGTGGCCGTTGAGATATTTCGTGGTTGAGTGCATCACCACGTCGAAGCCGAATTCGAGCGGGCGCTGGATATAGGGGCTGGCGAAAGTGTTGTCGGCGGCGGTAAGCACGCAGCGCTGGCGGCCGATCTCGGCGACTTGCGCGAGGTCGATGAGTTTCAGCAGCGGGTTGGTCGGCGTCTCGATCCAGATCAGCCGCGTCTGCGGGCGGATCGCATCGTCGAGCGCCCCGGCATCGCTGAGGTCGAGATAGGTGACGTCGAGCCCGGCCGAGCGCCGCCGCACGCGCTCGAACAGGCGGCGGGTGCCGCCATAGAGGTCGTCGGCGGCGACCACATGCGCGCCCTGCTCGAGACTGTCGAGCAGCGTCGCAATCGCCGCAAGGCCGGAGGCGAAAGCAAAGCCCTGCGCGCCGCCTTCCAGATCGGCAATGCAACGTTCGAACGCCATGCGGGTCGGATTCTGCGTGCGGGCATATTCGTAGCCGGTGTGCACGCCGGGGCTTTCCTGCGCATAGGTCGAGGTCGCATAGATCGGCATCATCACCGCGCCGGTCGCCGGATCGGGCGCCTGCCCGGCGTGGACGCAACGGGTGGCAAAACCGGGACGATTGGGTCTGTTCATTGCAGAACGATCCGGAAATGATTGATCAGGTCGATGCGCGTGACGAGACCGAGAAATGTGTCGCCGTCCATGACGATGGCAACAAAATCTTTCTTGAACAGCGGCACGAGGTCGCGCACCGGGGCATCGGCCGAAATCGTCTCCAGCCGGGTCACCATCACCTCCTTGACCGGGCGCGCGAATATTTTCGCATCGCCCGGCGCCTGCGTAAGCGCGGCCAGGATGTCGCTCTCATCGACCAGGCCGACCAGACCGGCACCCTCGATCACCGGCAATTGCGAGACGTCGGCGGCGCGCATGCGCGCGAACGCCGTGCGCAGATTGTCGTCTGGGCGCACCGCGATCGCCTGCCCGCTCGCGTGCGGGTTGACCACGAGATCGCGCACGCTGCCCGTGCGCACCGCGCCATGCCAGCCTTCCTGCGCGAGGAAGGCATCGTTGAAGACTTTGGACAGGTATTTTGCGCCCGAGTCACAGACGAGGCTGACCACGCGCTTGGGCGCGCCCTGCGCCCGGCAATAGCGCAGCGCCGCCGCCAGCAGCGTGCCCGACGAGGAGCCGGCGAAAATGCCCTCCTTCGCCAGCAACTCGCGCGCGGCGGCGAAGCTCTCCTGGTCGGTGACCGAGTAAGCCTCGCGCACGAGCGACAAATCGGCATTGGGCGGGATGAAATCCTCGCCGATCCCCTCCACCGTCCAGCTCCCGGCCTCGATCATC
>WBUW01000555.1 GCA_008933495.1 Pseudorhodoplanes sp. | reverse complement strand
GTGCGGCCGCGGCGTCGGTGCCGGTCGTGCGCGGGCGCGGCGCGCCGACATTGCGATCGGCCGGCGGCACGCCGTCCGGCGATGCCGAGGACGGCAGCGCCCGGCTGCGTTCGATTGCTTCCAGTTTTTTCGCCTGCTGTTCGACGGCGCGAAAGGCGAGCCACCCGGTCAGGCTCGAGACATCAACCGCGCGTTTCGGCGAAAGAACCGGCCCGCGCAGGGTCACGGCGATTTCGGGCCGGCCGGCGGCATTGGCCGGCTGAGCGCCGGCGAGCGCAATGCGTGAATCGAGCTGCCCGGTGGCGATATCGAAGTGCCCGGTTGCCGTGAATTCGGCGCCCTCCGCGCGGGCGACCATGGTCGCCAAGCGAACCTGGCCGTTCGCCATCGTCAGCACGCCATCACCATGGGCAACATCGAGACTGCCGGCATCGAGCGCTTGCCGCGCCACGGCGGCGAGCTTGGCGGCGTCGAGCGTCGGCGCCTGATCGGCGGCGCGTATCGCCTGGACGAAAACGCCGGGGTGCAGCCCCGCGAATTTTGCGCCCTCAATCGCTATCGCGCCGTTTCCGCCCAGCGAACCAACCAGAGCACGCGGACTGCGGCCGCTGCCCTCGAAATCGATCTGCAACCCGAACCGTCCGGAAACCGGGTGCCCCTCGAAGGGCAGGACGGCCGCCTCCACCTCCTTGAGGTCTAGCCGACCCTTGACCGCAACGCCGTCGGATACCGCGCGCAACGCCAGTTCGCCGGCCACCCGCCCACCATTCAGCATAC
Organism: Pseudorhodoplanes sp.; assembly: GCA_008933495.1. Lineage (GTDB taxonomy): Bacteria > Pseudomonadota > Alphaproteobacteria > Rhizobiales > Xanthobacteraceae > Pseudorhodoplanes. The sequence goes on along the minus strand of WBUW01000555.1, from coordinate 585 downwards.
CCTTGAAGTCTTCAAACGCGACTTCGTTCGGCGTAATCCGCATCATGGCTTTTGCATCGGTGGCTGTAACGCCGGGAGCCAGAGTCAGGCGGGCCGCGCGAATGGCAATCCCGCCATTGAGACCGGCCACCGGTCCGCGCCGGAACGCCTCGGCTGACCAGAGCGCGTCCGCGCGTTGCGGCGTTGCGCCAACAACGGCGGCGAGTACGGCGGTGCCCACAATCCTGTCTGCAGCGAGTTCGCCATGGATGCGATAAAGCTCGCCGAGTTCCAGGCTGCCGCGACCTTCGAACGCGGCCGCGGCTATTTTTCCCGCGAGCTTCTCAAACGTAAGAGATCGGCCGGAGACCGACATTTTCGCCGACATCGTGCCATCGCCGGCGGGAATGCCAAGCAACGCTCCGAACGCGGCCTTGTCGACCGACACATCAAATGTCCCGGCAAGCCCGTTTTCGGTAAACGGGCGGACCCTGCCGTCCGTCTTGACTTCGAGCAGCGACGAGACCGCGTTGCCGCGCAGACGCATTTCGCCGTCGAGCGGACCGTCGATCGTCACGCTCACGCGCCCGGGACCGGCGGAATGCC
>WBUW01000554.1 GCA_008933495.1 Pseudorhodoplanes sp. | reverse complement strand
CATGGACGATCGCCGGGCCAGGCGGCGCGCGGCAATTTCACATGACCTGGAAGGAACGAGGCGGTCCGGCCACGACACCGCCCAGGCATCACGGCTTCGGCGAGCTGTTGCTGCGCCGCATCGCCCCGCGCGATCTCGGCGGGCGCGCGACGCTCACCTATGCGGCGCAGGGACTGCAGTACGAACTCTCGGCGCCGCTCGACGAATTGACGGACACCGCCGCGGGCCAGCCGGGCTGAAATCGATCCGGCGCCGGTCAGCCCTTGTATCTTGCGGCGAGCGCGTCGGCGCCGCGCGCCAGAAGCCCGACGTCCGATCCGACCGCCACGAACAGCGCGCCAAGATCGATCCAGCGTCGCGCATTCGTCTCGTTGTCGGAGAGGATGCCGGCCGCCTTGCCGGTCCCGACGATGCGCCGGATGGCGTCGTCGATGCGCGGCATCACCTCGGCGTGCGCGCGCTCGCCGACAAAGCCGAACGAGGCGTGCAGGTCGCCCGGCCCGATGAAAATGCCGTCGATGCCGTCGACGGCGGCGATCGCCTCGATATTGTCGAGCGCCGCGCGCGATTCGACCTGCACCAGCACGCATATTTCGCTGTCGGCCTTGCGGAAGTAATCCTTCACGCGCCCGAAGCGCGTGGCGCGCGTCGTGCCGGCGACGCCGCGCACGCCGGCGAGCGGAAAGCGCGCGGCGCGCACCGCCTCCTGCGCTTCCTTCGCATCATTGACCTGCGGAATCAGCAAGGTCTGCACGCCGATGTCGAGATAGCGCTTGATCGTCACCATGTCGTTCCAGGGCAGGCGCACGATCGGCGCCGCCGGATAGGGCGCGACGGCCTGAAGCTGCGTCAGCACGCAGTCGATGTCGGCCGGCGAATGCTCGGTGTCGATCAGGATCCAGTCGAAGCCGGCGCCGGCAATGACTTCGGCGGTATAGTTCGACGAAAGCGAGGCCCATAATCCGATCTGCAGCCGCTTGTCGCGCAGCGCCTGCTTGAAGACGTTTTTCGGAATGTCCATGGCGGTCTCCGGATTGCCGGGCGTCGCCCCGATACCGAACGGCCGCGCCTGCAGCCGAGCGCGCGGAGCCGGGACGCTGACGCGGTGAAAAGGAAGAAGTGGTGCCGCAAGAGGGATTCGAACCCCCGACCCCATCATTACGAATGATGTGCTCTACCAGCTGAGCTATTGCGGCGAGGTTTCGCGCTCTGATACCGGGCGGGCCACCCCTTGGCAAGCGATAGCGCCGCCGTTAGCGGAAAAAGCCGCGCCAGCCCGGCGGCGGGACATCCGGGATCGGCTCCTGTTCCGGCTCCGGCTCGGGGCCCGGATCGTCCGGAACGTTCACGACCGGGATCACC
>WBUW01000178.1 GCA_008933495.1 Pseudorhodoplanes sp. | reverse complement strand
CATCAACGCCGTCTCGCTCGTCGTCGCCTGGCACGGCACGGATCTTCGCTGCGGCGACTGTCAGATCAAGCCTAAGGTCGAGTTCGGCGCGAGCAAGGTCACGACGCCATGGAGCTGGCAGGTGTCTGGCATCGGGAGAGCCGGCGCCGATGTCGTCTCCTCCGACAGCTTCGGCGCACTGCTGGGCGGTGCGCCTGCCGACCGGTCCGTGGTGCAGGCCATTTCCGAACTCAAGGCTCGCGGATTTCGCGTGGTCCTCTATCCCTTGGTGATGATGGACATCCCGCCAGGCAACAGCTGGCCCAATCCCTACAGCGACAACGCCGCGACCAACGGGCAGCCGGTATTCCCCTGGCGCGGTCGCGTCACCTGCTCGCCGGCGCCCGGCTATGCCGGGACGGTCGACAAGACCGCAGCGGCAGCAAGTCAGGTCGATGCCTTCTTCGGGAGCGCGGCGCCGTCGGATTTCGGCGCCTGGAACGGCGACACTATCCCCTACAGCGGCCCGAACGAATGGTCCTATCGGCGCTTCATCCTGCACTGCGCTAAGCTCGCCGTCGCGGCGGGCGGGGTGGACGCGTTCCTGATCGGCTCCGAGATGGTCGCGCTCAATCGCGTGCGATCGAGCGCAGCAGCCTTCCCGGCGGTCGCGCAGATGGCAGCGCTTGCCGCGGACGTGAAGGCGATCGTCGGCTCGAGCTGCAAGGTTGGCTATGCCGCGGACTGGAGCGAGTACGCGAACTTCCGGCCCGACGACGGCTCGACCGATGTCTACTTCCACCTCGATCCGCTATGGGCGAGCGCGGATGTCGATTTCGTCGGCGTCGACAATTACATGCCGCTGTCCGATTGGCGCTCCGGACGCCTGCATATCGATGCGCAGGCCGGCGCGGTCTCGATCTACGACCAGGCTTACCTGCAAGGGAACATCGAGGGCGGCGAGCTCTTCGACTGGTTCTATGCGTCGGGCGATGATCGCAAGACGCAAACGCGCACATTGGTCACCGACGGCGCTTACGGCAAGCCGTGGGTGTTCCGCTACAAGGACTTCCACAGCTGGTGGGCGAACCAGCACTACGACCGCCCGGGCGGCGTCGAGAGCGGCACGCCGACCGCCTGGGCGCCGCAGGGAAAGCCGGTCTGGTTCACCGAGTTCGGGTGTCCCGCAATCGACAAGGGGACGAATCAGCCGAACGTCTTCTATGACCCGAAGTCGTCGGAAAGCTTCTTTCCCTATTTCTCGACCGGTCGCCGCGACGATCTGATCCAGCGGGCCCTCCTCGAAGCCCACATCACATATTGGAATCCGGCTGCCGGCCACAATCCGACCTCGTCGGTCTATGGCGGACCGATGATCGATTCCGGCTCCCTGTTCGCCTGGACATGGGATGCCCGCCCCTACCCGCAATATCCGAATTCGTCGCTGGTCTGGCGCGATGCCGCCAATTGGCGGCGCGGCCACTGGCTCTCCGGTCGGCTCGGCCTGGTGACGCTCGCCGACACCGTGCAGGAGATTTGTGCTGGTCTTGGCGTCGCCATCGACACCTCAGGCATCAACGGTATCGTGCGCGGCTACACCATCGACAGCATCATGAGCCCGCGCAATGCGCTCAGCCCCTTGATGCAGGTCTACTTCTTCGACGCGGTCGAGTCCGGTGACGCGATACGTTTCGTCCAGCGCGGCGGGGCGCCGGTCGCTGGCTTCGCTCTGGACGATCTCGTCGATATGGGCGGCGAAGAGAAGCGCTTCTATACCCTGACGCGCGCGCAGGAGACCGACCTGCCGGAAACCGCGCACCTGCGCTTTCTCGATCCTGACAACGACTACCAGTCGGCCGATGTGTATTCGCGCAGGCTCAGAGGATCGAGCCGCCGCACCATCGAACTCACGCCAGCGCTGGCGCTCGACTATTCCGAGGCGCAGGGCATCGCCGACGCGCTGCTCGTCGACACCTGGGTGATGCGCGAGCGCGCCGACCTCACCCTGCCGCCTTCGGCTTATGTGCTGGAGCCGACCGACGTGGTCACGCTCGATCTCAACGGCCGCAGCTTCAAGATGCGGATCGACCAGCTCGGCTATGAGCGGACCCGCCCGGCCCGGCTCGTTCGCACCGACGAGGCGACCTATGGCGCGCCCGATTCACCTTCGCCCCCGCGCCAGCCGCGGCCCGAGGCCGAGCCTGGACCGGCGATGCTCCACATCATGGACCTGCCGGTGCTGGCCGCAAGCGAGGTGCCCGGCGTCCCCCGCCTTGCCGCCTACGCCGAGCCGTGGGCGCGGGTCGACGTGTTCCGCTCGCCGGCGACGAGCGGTTTCGTGCGCGACCAGTTCATCGTCAACCGCGCGACGATCGGCAAGATGCTGTTCGATTTCTATTCCGGGCCGTTGTGGACCTGGGACATGGCCAACAGCCTCACTGTGCAGCTGCCATCCACCCAAGCGCTCGCCTCGCTCGATGACGCCTTTGTGCTCGCCGGCGGCAACACCTGCGCGATCCAGAACTTCGACGGGGAGTGGGAGATTCTCCAGTTCGCCACTGCGGAGCTGATCGCACCCGATCAATACAAGCTCACGCGGCTCCTGCGCGGCCAGCTTGGCAGCGAATACGCGATGCGCGATCCGGTCGGCGCCGGCGCACCCTTCGTGATGCTCGATCCGACCGTCGTTCAATCGACCATCGCCGTCACCGAGCGGCACAATCCCTGGACCTGGAAATGGGGCCCCTCGACGAAGGCGATCGATGACCCGACCTACCAGGCGGTCACATTCAGCTTCGATGGCGTGGGCCTGCGCCCGTACAGTCCCGTCCATCTCGCCGGCGTCCGCGACCCGAGCACGTCCGACTGGACGTTCGGCTGGATACGCCGCACGCGCATCGGCGGCGACACCTGGGAAGCGCCCGACGTGCCGCTCGGCGAAGAAGTCGAGCTCTACGACGTGGACATTCTCGACATCGGCACCGGCGCCATTGTGCGCACGGCCCGCGTCAATCAACCGACCTTTCTCTACACCTCCGCCATGCAGGTCGCCGATTTTGGCGTCAATCAAGCCGAAGTGAAGTTCGCCGTCTACCAGGTCAGCCTCGCCTATGGGCGTGGCACCGGCGCAATCAAGAAAGTCCCTTAAAGCCATGACCGACACGCCGCATCTTGGCCTGCCGCTGATCGCGGCAAGCCAGTCGCAGAAGCACGTCACCCACAACCAGGCGATCGTCGTCCTCGATGCGATCGTCATGCTGTCGGTGGTCGATTCGACGCACACGGCGCCGCCGGCCTCTCCCGCGGAAGGCGATCGCTACAAGGTCGCCTCCGGCGCGACCGGCGCCTGGGCCGCCTGGGACCTCAACATCGCCCTCTATGCTAGCGGCCAGTGGGTCAAGCTCGTCCCCAAGAAGGGTTGGCTTTGCTTCGACGAGGCAACTGGGTCGCTGACAGTCTGGACCGGATCAGACTGGACGGATTTGGCCGCCGCCGGCGGCTATCTGACGATCGCCGGCGCCGGCAGCGGCATTCTGACCAAGCTCGGCATCCTGACCGCGGCCGATGACACCAACCGGCTCGCCGTCAAGTCGAACGCGGTCCTGCTCAGCCATGACGACGTGACGCCCGGCACCGGCGACCTGCGCGTCACGCTCAACAAGAGCGCGGCGGCAAAGGACGCAGGCTTCACGCTCCAGGACGCCTTCAGCACCCGCGCTCTGCTTGGGCTCCTCGGCGACGACGACTTCATCATCAAGGTCAGCCCCGACGGCTCGACCTTCTATCTCGCCGTTTCAATCGACAAGGACACCGGCCACATCGGCCTCGGCGGCGCCACCGCCGACGCCAACAACGCCCTGATCGTTAAGGGCACCGCCTTCCTGTTCGACCGCGAGACGGATGATGTCCGCTTCACGTTCAACAAGGCGGCGGCCGGCGATGACGTCGCGCTCACGTTCCAGACCAACTATTCGGCGCGCGCGCTGTTCGGCCTGCTCGGCGACGACGACTTCACCGTCAAGGTGTCACCGGACGGCTTGAATTACATCACCGGCTTCGTGATCGACCGCGCCACCGGCCGATTGAAGCTGCCGCTCGCGCCGAAGTTCTCGGCCTACACCAACTTCGACAACTACATCGCCGCCAACACCTGGACCAAGGTCCAGTTCAACAACGCTGACTCCAACGATCAGAACGCGTTCAACGGCAGCGACAACAATTTCACGGCGCCGTTCGCCGGCACCTATGCCTTTGGCTTCTCGCTGCGGTTCAAGGCGAACGCCACCGTGCCGACCAAGGTGATCGCCGCCTTCTACAAGAACGGCGCCGAGCTTAGTCGCGGGCGTGCGGTCTCCGGCGCTCCGGTCGATGATGTCACCACCTACAACCTTTCAGTCTTGACGCCGCTTGCCGCGAACGACGTGATCGACGTGCGCGTCCACTTCGCGACCAACGACGGCTACATCGAGAGCGACCAGTCGCATTTCTGGGGGCACTACGTGCCCTGACTGAACCAGTTTGAACCACCCGCCACCACGGCCGCCGCGAGGCGGCTTTCGCATTTCTGGCGAAACGAATAGCGGCTTCGAGCAACCGCAAAAAAACCCGGCTCGACGATGGTGCTGATCCTCGCTGAGGACGATTCCGTCCTGCGGCATTGGACCAAGCCCACCGCGTCAGCTCCTGCCAGGGCAACGCTTAAAGCCCCGGCATCGCCTTTCTTGACAAACCCAGAGGTGTCCCATGCGACGTTTGCTCGCCGCGCTCGCGGCTGCCATTTTGCTTGCCTTGACGTCTGCGCAGGCGCGTGCCCTCGGCGACTGTTTCGACAATGACGGACGGCAGTATTGCATGCCCATGTTCGGGAACCCGTTCTTTGGCACTCTGACGAAAGAACCGAAGCTCGGCGGCGAGCACATCAAGCGCTGGCCGCAGAGCGAGCGCAAACGCGTGGCGAAGCGGTCGGCAACGGCAGCAAGGCGCATGAAGCGTGCCGTCGTCAATCATGGCCTCCTTGGTCAGCTGCTGTCACCCATGGTCGGACTGGGCCAGAAGCTCAAACGCAAGGGCTACCATGTCGAGTTCGACGGCAACCCGAATGGAGCCGAGCTCGCGGTCGCGCACTCCATGGCCTGCTTCGGCGTGCTGCAATCGAACGCGCGCAAGATCATCCTGATCGACTGCCCGATCTGGGCGCAAGGCGCGCTGCAAAAGCCGCGCACGCCGTATTGCGTGAATTTCTATACCCCGGGACATCCGCGCATTGACGGCTGCATCAACGTGCTGATCCGCACGACACATATCGGCGCGCCGCGCGCCGCTGAAAAGCAAATCCTGTCGCTGCTCTAACCGCGTTCCCCTTCAACAATCGAAAGGTGATTCATGCGAGCTCTTCTCGCCACGATCATCTTTGCTTTCTCGTTCACGCTTTGCACCGAGTCAGCCTCGGCCAGGCTCGACCATCGCTATCTGCGGACCGCTTCGATGCAGCCGGCGAAGGTCAAGCCGGCACGCGTCCGGACCGTCCGCGCGCAGCGCAGCTCCTATGAGTCCTACCGAGCGCAGGCCAATTGCCCGGCCGACGATCACCGCTATCTGTGCGGCTCTGGCATCGCCGTCACCGGTTCACAGACGCATGTGCGCGCCGAGCGCTCCCTTGCCCGCGGCGTCACTGCTGGCGGCGATTTGATCGCACGCGCGTCTGCCGATCTCGGCAAGACCGCCTACGAGGTCGGCGTGCGGCCGACGCTATGGTGTTCCGCTTGGCTCAACAAGCTGTTGGGCGGCGGCACCGGCTCCGATCTCGCGCGGTCCTACGTCACCTATGGGCGTCCAGCGGCGCCCGGCTGCATCGGCTGCATCGCCGTGACGACGCGCGGCCGGAATGGCGGCCATGTCGGTATCGTTACGGGCTATGACGCGCGTGGCAATCCGATCCTGATTTCCGGCAACCACAACCGCCGCGTCGGCGCGGGCGCCTATCCGCGCACCCGCGTGATCGCCTGGCGCGCTGTGTGACGCGCGCTGCGTCCTCCCGCCGATCCAATTCTCACAACCACAATAACCAGCAAAGGAGCATACCTATGACCGTCCTCTACATCATTGTCGCTTTCGGCCTCGGGTTCTTGTCCGGCTGGGGCTGGATGCGGTTCTCGCCCGCCCAACGCGCCGCAATCGAACGCAAGGCGCAGGAGCTTGCCCGGCAGGTAGCGAACAAGCTCGGGGGCAAGTTATGATTACGTTCTCCGACGATGTTCTCAAAGAAGTCGTCGCCGTTGCGAAAGACAACGGCATCGAGACGGCGGCGCTCCTGGCCGTGGTCGAGATCGAAAGCGCCGGCCGCGCCCTTGAGGACGACGGCAAGACGCCGCGGCTTCTGTTCGAGCGGCACATCTTTCACCGCGAATTGCGAAAGCGCGCGCCCGAGAAGCTGGAGCGCGCGGTCGAGGTGGGCCTGGCCATCCCGAAATGGAACCGGGCCGTCCAATACAAGGATCAGGGCACCTCGCGCGGGCGCCTGGCAGTGCTCGCCCGCGCCCGCGCCATCGATACCGAATGCGC
>WBUW01000177.1 GCA_008933495.1 Pseudorhodoplanes sp. | reverse complement strand
CGATTCTCGCGGAGGATCCGAACGCCGGGAAACCGGCCAGGCCTTCCGGCCCGGTTTCGGTCTTCATCAGCAGGAAGGACCGCAAGCTTTACGTGCGCCAGGGCTTCACGCCGCTGTTCGAGACGCAAGTCCATATCCGCGACGACGACCAGCCGTTCGGCACGCATGTGTTTTCAGCAATCGAAGCGCCCGACAATGGCGTCAAATGGCTTGCCGTCTCGCTGCCGGTCGACGCACCCAAGCCGAAGCTCGTGCGTCAGACGTCGCCGCGGAAGCTCGGCCGCAAGGCGGCGCGACCGGCCAAACCTGCCCGCGCGGAGCCCGCTTACGTGCCGGTGACGCCCGACGCCGGATCGGTGCTCTTGCGCATCGATATTCCGCGGGATGCGATCGAGCGCATCGAGGCGCTGATGGGACCGGGCGCGTCATTGATCGTCGCCGATGCCGGACTGGGCTGGGAAACCGGCAAGGGCACCGACTTCATCGTGCTGACGCGCTGACCGCGACCGCCAAAAGCGCGCATTCACAAGAGCGCACATTGCGGCCGCGCGCCGTCATCGGCTATAGAGATATCCGCACGCGCCCGTAGCTCAGCTGGATAGAGCGTTGCCCTCCGAAGGCAGAGGTCACAGGTTCGAATCCTGTCGGGCGCGCCAGATTCTTCAAGAAGTTAGCGGCTCTGCCCTTTTGCCCGATTCGCTCCGGGTAGCACCGGGGTAGGACGCTCTGCTGTCTCGTTCCTCACCGCCGATGTGAATGCGGCGTCGCGTTACGTCCACCTGCGCGATACATGACAATGAACGATTTGTGGCCGGATGGACGCACGCGGCAACCGAAACCGGGCAGCTTGCCGCACCACACGACATAATCCGTGTCGCGTGGGGCAAGATCGTCAACGATCTGTTTTGTGAGCCGCTTGCCAGTCATTTCCCGACCCGTTTCGGAGGCGATGCCGTGAGGGCACCGCTCCGTGCACAGATCAAGAAAAACAGGACTTTTTCAGAAAAATCAAACGCTTAGGTAATGACTGGCGATCTCCGGTAATCACCGGAAACAAGAATTTTTATCAACGTTGCCAGTCGGCACGGACCAACCGCTCATTCATGCGAGGGCGTGCGCGCGATGATCGGCCGAGCGCTTGCGTTGCCGCACGGTAATTGCAACGTCCACGTCCCGGCCCAAGCGGTCGAGGATCGCCATCAGCCGATCAACTGTGAAGCGGTCGAGATTGGCGTTGCGGATGCGCGAAAAGCCGGCCGCAGCAATGCGGGTCAGACTTTCGGCCTTGCGAACGGTGAGGTTGCCGTCATCGAGCGCACGAACGATTTCGGACGCAAGCAGCGCCTTGAGCTGCAAGGCCTCGGCATTCTCACGACCAAGATCGCGAAAGACATTGCCGCTGCCCCTGACGGTCTTGAGCTTGGGGGATTTCATAGTAGCTCCCTCACGCCACGCGCTTCTTCCAGCGCGCGCTCAAGCCCTCGCAGGCGAGCGCCACCACGCGAGGAACCGGCTTGGAGCCCGTGCGATAGTGCGCGATCATGCGCCGCGAGAGCCCAAGCGCGTCCGCTGCCGCGTTGAGCGACAGGCCATGCTCGGCCATCCAGGCGGCAAACCGCTCCGGCCCCCATTCGCCCGCTTGTTCGCGCGCGAGTTCATAAAGCTGGTCGGCCCCCATATCGATCTCGCCGGGCCAGTTAACCGCATGGCCCCATGGATCGGCCTTGGCCTTGCCGAACAGAGCGGAGTTTTTGAGAGGCGCATAGAGCTTGAAGCGCTTGATGAGCCGCGCAACATCCACTGCGAGCGTCTCGCCAGTGGTCCAGGTGATTTCCAGTGTCGCCGGAGACTTGGCCTTCACGGCACGGATCAGTGGCGGTTTGCTCATCGCACAATCTCCTTCCATTTCGCCAAAAGCCGTTTCCGGTTCGCCGCGATCCACGCCAGCGGCGTCTTCAGCTTGGCGGCCGGGCGCACCATACCCGTCACCAGCAGCGTCTCGATTTCCACCGTGCAGCGGTCGCCGTCGCGGAATTCCACATGCACATGCGGCGGCCGGTGGTCGCGCGGATAGATCGCGACACGGCAGCCGGGAAACCGCTTGAGCTTTGGCACTTGAAGGAGAATAGTGAAATAATTTCACTATGTCAATGCGCGGGTATGCACCCCGTCCGTGCGCTCCATTGGCTCCATAGCGCCCGCTTCCGGGTAGCACCGGGGGGAGCACGAAGGGGGTAATTTCAAGAAAATGAGAGGGTACGTCTATATCGCTATAAATGGGAATTCGCCTTGATATCAGGCAGATAAGTCACATTCAGGGATTTCAGGAAATCTCAGGAAAAATGGCTGGATCGCGCGCCGAAGGCAGAGGTCAGAGGTTCGAATCCTGTCGGGCGCGCCATCTTCATGCCAGCTCCGCGCGCCCTTGCGCTTGGCGGCCCGGTATCTGGCCTCAACGCCGGGACGCCGGAAGCGAGGCAGAGCCGACAATCGCGAATACCGCCGCCGCCCCGCCGACGAATCCCGCAAGCGCAATCAAGACAAGCATGCTCCAATCAAGCACACCGTGCAGATTGGAGAAGGATGCCTTGGTCGAGGCCGGCGCAACGAGCGCCGCCACCATGCCGATGACAAGGCCGGCCATCACGCTCCGGCGCGCCGCCGATCCGCGAAATCCGCGCTGGCGCAGGAGGGCGAGCACAAGCAACACCGCCACGATCGCGGCCAGGACAATGGCGGGCCAGAAGAAAGCGCCAAGCATCCCTTTCGAGATCGCGAGCAGCGATGTGAGAGTGAAGTCTTTCACGCCGCCATCTCCGTCAGGCCAGTCCCTGCAGCATCGCCGTATAGGTCGCCTTCAGCATTTTTTCTTTTATGATCCAGACGACCCAATGCTCATCGAGCGGGTCAATGAACGGAAAGGACGGCGTCAGGCGACCGTCATAGTCGAATTCGACCAGCATCGCCTGCCCGATCCTGGTGATCAGCGGACATGACGTGTAGCCGTTATAGGTTTCGGTCCCGCGCCGCCCGGCAATCGCGGCAACGAGATGATCGACGGCGACCGGCGCCTGCCATTTCACGCTCGCAGCCGTCTTGCCCTTCGGAACGCCATTGATATCGCCGACGCCGAACACGTTTGCGAAACGCCTGTGCTGCAACGTCGCCTTGTCGACCTCCAGCCAGCCATCGGCGGCGAACGGCCCGCTCCGCCATGCCAACGCACTGTTGCGGACCGGCGCCGGGGCGCGCATCGGCGGAACGACATGGATCAGATCCCAGCGCAATTCGGCCGTGCCGCGCGGCGTCTCGAATGTCGCGATGCGCCCGCCGGGGTCGATCTTTGTCAGCACATGGCTGAAATTGACCTTGAAGTCCTGCCGTGCAAACAGCGCGCGGACCTTTGCATCGACCGGCGGAACGCCGAACAGCATCTGGTTGTGCGCGTTGTAGACGATCTCCGCGCGCCCGCGCCTCCCCGCGCGCCGCAGGCGGTCGTCGGCCAGGAACGCCTGCTTCAATGGCGCGCCCGCGCATTTCATTTCCGTTGCCGGCCGTCCGAAAAGCCCGACGCCGCCTTTCTCGACGAATGCCGACAGCGCGCGCCAGGAAGCGTCGGCCGCCTCGGGACCGCCATAGATGCTGGCGATCCCCTCGCGGCCGATCAGGCTTGTATCCATGCCCTCGATCGCCGCGTAATCGAGCGCGAGACCGGTCGCCACGACGAGAAAATCGTAAGCGAGCGACGTGCCCTTGTCGGTGACGATCTTGTTGGCGACCGGATCGAATTCCGCAACATCTTCCTTGATCCAGCGGGCGCCTGACGCAAGGTAATCGGCGGTCGCCAGCCGCGCATAGCTCAACGGCTTGATGCCCGCTCCGACAAGCGTCAGACCCGGCTGGTAAATGTGCTCGCTCCGGGAGTCGACGACCACGACATCGGCGCCGCTCAACCGCATCAGCAGCCGCGCTGCCATGGTCAGACCGGCGGCGCCCGCGCCGGCGATGACGATGCGCGCCTTGCTCTTCACCATTTCGGCCTGGGCCGGAAGCGAAGAAAGGGCGCCAAGCGCCGCGGCCAACGAGCCAGCCAGGAAACGGCGCCGATCAAGCAACGATCCGCCGGGAGACAGCATCCCTCTTCCCCCTTTTGGCCCGCCGGCCAGCCGACACGTATCAATCAACTGCTTATCTCGCCGACCCGCGGCCTTGCGCGAGGTCAAAGCCGGCGCGATCGCGACAACGCGATCAATGAATGCGCGGCACCTTCAACAGCTTCGCGCGGTCGGTCGAATTGATCGCGACGTCGAACGTATCGCCGTCGCGGAATATGGTGAGCGGCACCTCGACGCCGGCTTTGCCGAGCGACCACATGGTGCGGTAGAAGCCGGCGAGGTCGCTGACCTCGCTGTCGTCGACCGCAAGGATGATATCGCCCGTGCGCAGATCGGCGCGGTGCGCGGGGCCGCGCTCGGCGACACCGACAACCACGACCTGGTCCTCGACTTCGGTGCAGAAGACGCCGAGCCAGGGCCGTGCCGGACGGTTGGCGCGGCCAAGCCGCATCAGGTCGTCGAGGATCGGCACCAGCAGGTCGATCGGTACGACCATGTTGACATGACCGCGGCCGCGCGACTGTTCGAGCTGCAAAGAGCCGATGCCGAGCAGCTCACCCTTGCTGCCGATCATGGCCGTGCCGCCCCAGTTCGGGTGCGCAGGCTCCGTAAAGATGGCGTCGTCCAGGACGTATTCCCAATAGCCGGCGAATTCCTGTCTGGCGACGACCCGCGACGCAACGGAACACGCGCGGCCGCCGGCTCCGGCGAGCACCACCGCATCGCCCACGCGCGTGCGCGCCGACTGCCCGACCGGCAGGAACGGCAGCTCGACCTTCGCCAGCATCTGCACCAGTCCGAAGCCGGATTCGTAGTCATAGGCCAAGGCGTGGCCCTCCACCACGCGTCCGTCGGAAAGCGTGAGCCAGATGCGCTCGGCTTCGGTGATCAGATATCCGATGGTGAGAACAAGACCCTTGCCGATCAGGACGCCGTGGCCGGCGCGTTCGGTGCCGAGCGTGGCGGCGGTGAATGCATCTTCCGGAACGACCGAACGGATGCCGACCATCGCGGCAAGCACGGCATCGAGATCGTAGGCGTAATGCTCGCGCTTGGGCTGGGCGGACTCGGCAACTTTCCAATCACTCACTGCGACTGTCCTTCAAGGGCGTGAAACACCAACGCAGCCATTAATCTAATGGGCCGCGCCGGACTTGTGTAGGGCCCGCGCACAGCCAGACGGCTATTCGCCGACGAGTGCGAACGCCCAGTGACAGGTGCCGCGGCCTTGCGCGGTAATCGTGCTCCAGCCGGGCGCGGGGTCGCCGGGCGAGGTCTGAAAGCGGACCTCGAACGGTCCGTCGGAGCGAATGTCCGTCGCGCTCAATCGCGACACGCCTGACACCGAATTCCAGCGATGTGTCGTGTTGTTCGAGGCATCGCGCGTATGCAGCACCACCGGGCGCGACGAAATCGCGAACGCGCCGTTCCGCAGGCCCTCGAGCGCATCCTGCGAGCCGAACAGCAATGTTCCCCCCGCTTCCGCCAGTTTCCTTTCCGGCCAGGGCGGCCCGTACTTGCGCGTCGGCGACAATGGCACGATGAGGAAATTCAGGGTCTCCGGCCGCGTCACGGCCTCTTCCTCGCACTGCGCCATGAGGCGGGAAATCCAGTCGTAAGACGGCGCCGGCGCCGACCCGAACAGGCGCGCGACCGTGCCATCAAGTCCGGGCGCGAACAGCGTCACGCCAAGGAGGAGGATGCCGGCGGCGAGGCCCGCCGCCCAGCCCGCGACGCGATATCGGCGCAGCGATGATGTCATCGTGTCGTGCCCATTTCGGGTGGGGATATAGGCCGGCCAAAGTCGATCGCCATGATGGCTGGGCGGGCTGCGGCCTTGCGGCGCAGTGCACGCTTCTGCAACTGTTTCCCGACTATATTGAGCACGTATTGAGCACGTCGAATCCCGCATGCCGGCTGGCGGCGAGAACAGTCTCGCCTTCATCCTGCCTAATCTGGCGGGCATAAGGCGAGCCTCGCGCGGGATCGAAAATATGCTTTTTCGTCACACACTTGCAGCGGTCTTGATGTCGGCCGGCCTGGCGCCCCTTACCGGCGGCGCGCAGGCGCAAGGCGTTCCGCCGCCCTATACCTATCCGTCCGGCGGCTATCGCGGCGTGCCGGATCAAGACGGTGTGATGACCATCGATCCGAACATGGACGAGCGGCGGGCGCGCTCGCCCTATGGCCGTGTCAATCCCTACGACCAGGGCGCACCCTACCCTTACGATCCGCGCGCCGGTCGGGCGCCGGAACCTAACGACCCGCGATTGCCGCGTGAGGTGCGCGTGCCTGACGATCCGCGCGCAGACGTTCCGGCGGCGCCGACGTTCGATCCCTATCCGATCCCGAACTACAATGATCCCGCGCCCGGCTACGCCGCGCCGCGCGCACCGTTCGGCCATTACGGCGACCGGACGCCGGCGGACACGCCGGCC
>WBUW01000176.1 GCA_008933495.1 Pseudorhodoplanes sp. | reverse complement strand
TCCGATGCCGCTGGTCGAGCCGGTGACAAGCGCGGATTTGCCTTTCAGCATGATGTCTTTCTCGCGGATCTGAAAAAGCGACGAAAACCGTTTTTTGCGACGGGCCGGCCGGTTTCCGTCTGCCTTAGATCAATATACCGCGACCTGAAAGCCCGAAATTGCGGCCGCTCAACGCGATCATGGCGACGGCGACAGAACGCCGGCGCGTACCGGCCGGGCGCACGGCGCCCGCGTGGTCGGCGAGGGCAATGAATCCTCAGGCCATCATCCCGGCGTACCTGGCGGCTCCGCCCTGCGTGCACGGTCCCGCTCAGTCGGCGGTCAAGCCCCAGAACCGGGCGATCTCCCGCGCCGCGCAGATGCCCGCCGCGCTGACAAATTCCCCGGCCTGCCCGCATGGCAGCGCTCCGCCGCTCTCGATCGGGAAAGCGTGCCTGAGCCCGTGCACCAGCACGCTTTCGACCCGCACGGCACCGTCCGCATCGAGATATTGCGTCCGCGTCGCCATGCGGCTCTTGTCGATACGCCCCGGCCGGTCTGCAATGCCGTGAACGGCAACCCACTGCTCGACCAGTTCGCGCTGGTTTTGCGGCACCACGCGGCGGTCGGCGCTGCCCTGCCAGATCGTCACGGGAGGAAACCGGGCACCGGCGCCGGCCGATTCGAGCACCTTGCGCCGCCATTCCGCCGGCGAGCGGTCGATGCCCGGCTCCATGCAGCGCAGCGCCTCGAACACGCTCGTCGCGCATCCGTACGACACGCCGGTAACGATGGCGCCGCCCGCGAACAGCTCCGGATAGGTCGCGAGCATTGCGGCCGCCATCGCCCCGCCGGCCGAGAAGCCGGCGATGTATACGCGCGCGCGGTCGAGCGCGTGGCGGGCGATCATGGTCTCGATCATCTGGCGGATCGAGAGCGCCTCGCCGCGGTCGCGCGCATGGTCGCCGGGCTCGAACCAGTTGAAGCAGCCATTCTGGTTGTTGCCGCCGCCCATCGCGACCATCCAGGGCGGCAGATAGACGTCGTGGAAATGCCGCGGCAGGCCTTTCTGCTCCGGCAGCAGCAGCGCGACCCTGGCGCGCCCGGCAAACGCAAGCCAGCCGGCGTCGCGCGCGAACGCGGCCGCGGTCTGCTTGCAGCCGTGCAGGACCACGATCAGCGCCGCGGCGGCCGGCAATCCGTCGGGCACGTGGCTGAACATGCGCAGGTTGCCGGGGTTCGAGCCGAAGCCCGTTTGCTCGCGCGGATCGCCGGCGCGTGCGTCCGTTGCCACAGCAAATGCGGCGAGCGCGACACAGGCCACGCCCACCAGCGCTGCGCGCGGTCGCCGGCCTGGCCGGCCGGCCGTCGGTTGCCGCGTGGGGAAATGGCTGATCATGACAGGCTTGCACGTCCGGCGCGAGCGCGCCGGACCTCAGCTCCGGCGCTCCAGACCGAAGGCGATCGAGGCGGCCACCGCCGGCTGCCAGACGATGAACAGGAGCAGCAACCCGTTCAGCTTGGTATCGACCGCCGCCAGCATCAGGCCGGCCGCGCTGCCGACCAACAGCGTCCGCGCCCAATGCGCCGGCGCCCGCAGACTGCGGCAAAACACCGACGATCCGAACATCGTCAGCAGGCTCCCGACGAATCCCGCCGCCACGCCGTCGATGGCGAATTTGGTGGCATCGCGATGACGCAGCAGCCACGGGCCGGTTTCGTCGTCCGCCGATACCGCGGGCCGCAGCAGCCTTTCAACGCTGCCGTCGACGACAATTGCGACGTGATAGGCGAGCAGCCATGCCGCGAGCGTGATCAGCACGATGACCAGCAGCTCGAACGGACTGCGCGTCACCCATAGATAGCCCGCGGCCGCCAGCACCAGTCCGAACCAGATGCCGGGCAGCGGCGGATAGCCGCCGATATTGAGCACCGCAAAGCTGTAATTGGAGAGGAGCGCGGATGCGACCGACAGCACGGCCAGAACCAGAATGCGTTTGCGCGGCGCGGCCTGCCCGAGCGCCGCCGTCATCGCAGCAAAACTCATTTTCATATTTCATCCCCGTACGAATCAAGTCCGCATTGACGGCGTCACGCCGTGATTGCGTTGGCTTTCAGATCGCCCGACTCGACCACAAAAGGCCACGACCATCAATCGCGGACGCCGACGACAACGCCGAACAGGCGCGCCGCCGCATCGCTGCCTGCCGCATCGCGGTCCGTGATAGTCTTATGGCAGCCTTGCTTTGGCTCGCCAGGGAATGCCACGCCATGACTCGTCCCCGCATCGGCCTCGCGCTCGGCAGCGGCTCGGCCCGCGGCTGGGCGCATATCGGCGTCATCGCCTCTCTGCGCGAGGCGGGCATCGAACCCGACATCGTGTGCGGGGCTTCGATCGGCGCGCTGGTGGGGGCGGCCTATGTCGCCGGCCGGCTGGACGAGTTGCGGCAATGGGCCGAGCAGGCGACCTGGCGCGAGATTGTCGGATTGCTCGACGTGCGGCTATCGGGCGGCGGCCTGATCGAAGGCAGGTCCGTGGTCGCGTTTCTGCAACGGCTGGGGATCGCGGCGCCGATCGAGGATTATGCCGGGAGATTTGCCGCGGTCGCAACCGATCTGGCGACCGGCCGCGAAATCTGGCTGCGGTCCGGCCCGGTCCATGAAGCGGTGCGTGCTTCCATCGCGATCCCCGGAATCTTTTCGCCGGCCAGGATCGGCGACAAATGGCTGGTCGACGGCGGCCTGTCCAATCCGGTGCCGGTCTCGGTCTGCCGGGCGCTCGGCGCGGAAGTGATCATTGCGGTCAATCTGAACGGAGACCTGCTCGGGCGCCGGTTCCAGAATGAACGCGACGCGCCGGCCGCGAGCGGGCCGGGGCGCATTCCGGTCGAGCTTCTCGGCCGGGTGCTGACCCAACTGCCGGCCGCATGGCGCGGGCAGGCGAGCCAGATCGCGCAACGCCTCATGCCGCAGGGGCCGTTGACGCCGGGGTATTTCGACGTCCTCGCCAATTGCATCAACATCATGCAGGACCGGATCACGCGCAGCCGGCTCGCCGGCGAACCGCCGCATGTCATGCTGCTCCCGCGCCTCGCTGACATCGCCTTGCTGGAATTCGACCGCGCCAGCGAAGCGATCGCCGAAGGCCGCGCCTGCGTCGCGCAGGCATTGCCGGCGCTGCGGCGCTATCTTGGCTGATTGGAATTCGATCGCGGAAAAATGGCGGTCCCGGCAAGACTCGAACTTGCGACCTTCGGTTTAGGAAACCGCTGCTCTATCCGGCTGAGCTACGGGACCGCGCTTGGAAAATAAGGGCTTTTGAATATTGCAAAAACAAAAAATGTTCCCGAGCACCGTATCGGCGCATGGTCGACATGTGCGGGAATCCCGGTCTGCGTCAAGTCATATCCCGGGCTCGGACCCGCCGCTCCTGCGGCGGCGTTCGGTTCATCCAGCGTGGGGGTCCGGAAACATGGACTCGCCCCTGCCTGCTCGCAGCCGGTCACTTTGCGCGCCCGCCGCGCGTCGCATGGCCACGCTTGAGGCACGCAGCAGCCTCTTCGGCTTGGCGTCCTCCGGCGCGTTGAGCCGCCCGGCCTCGGATACCTGGACGCCGGATTTGCTTTTCCGATCGTGGAAAATCGCCCCGCTGAATGCGTGCCTGCGGCCCGGCTCGCCGATCGCCTCGCGGCCGGCAGCGTGACTGCGCGGCGCCAGCCGCCGCCGGCAGCTTGACGATCGGATCGGCGCGCAACCGCTTGCCGACGCAGCGCGTCATGGCGAATGTCTCTGTCAAGGACGCACCACGGCAACGGCCGCGATCGGGGATTGATGCAAATCAACGCGCGAGAGCGTGATTTGAATCATTTTGATTTTTGAATTAACGACAGCCGTGCCCGAAACGAATAACAGAGACCAGCCCGTGGTCGGCGCCGTTTTCCGCATGCCTTATGTGAAGTACGCACTAATCGTCGCTGGCGTGATCGTCGCGACCGGAGCCGCCATTCTTCTTTACACGAATCGTCCGATCACCGTCGAAGTCGCGTCGGTCGAGGAAAACGTACCGGTACGTGTATTCGGCCTCGGCACGGTCGAAGCCCAGGTGCTGTCGAAAATCGGGTTCGAAGTCGGCGCGACACTTGTCGAGCTGAATGCTGACCACGGCGACCGCGTCTCGAAAGGCCAGGTATTGGCGCGCCTCAACACCGGCGAGCAGGAAGCCAAGGTCGCCAAGGCCCGCGCTGCGCTGCTCGTTGCGGACGTCAATATCAAGAAGGCGGCGGCCAATCTCGAAAAGGCGCAGGCGGTGTCTGCCCAGAAGCAGGAGGCCAACAGACGCAAGCAGGCGCTGGTGGGCCGCGACATCGTCTCCCAGCAGGTTGCGGATGAGGCGGCCAGGGATGAGGCGGTCGCGCGCGCCGATGTCGCCGTGGCGGAAAGCGAAGCGGAAAGCGCCAAGGCGCAGCTGACCGATACGCGCGCGCAGCTGCAGTTCGAGGAAACGATGCTGCGTCACCGAACGCTGGTGGCGCCATACGATGCCCTGATTATCGAACGCCACAAGGAACTGGGCACGGTCATCAAGGCCGGCGACCCGATTTTCACCCTGATCGCGGTCGGCACATATTGGGGCCTCGCCTATGTCGATGAAGCGCGTGCCGGGTTCATTCAAGAGGGCCAACGGGTCGACGCCCGCCTGCGTTCGCGCCCGCAGGAGGCGTTCACCGGGCGCGTGGTCCGGATCGGTCTCGAAAGCGACCGCGTCACCGAAGAG
Source organism: Pseudorhodoplanes sp. (assembly GCA_008933495.1). Taxonomy (GTDB): domain Bacteria; phylum Pseudomonadota; class Alphaproteobacteria; order Rhizobiales; family Xanthobacteraceae; genus Pseudorhodoplanes. The sequence continues at coordinate 1,809 of WBUW01000176.1, read as the reverse complement.
CGGCGCGTTTTCATCAAGGGCGACAATCCTCCGCCGCGCGTCTATCTCGGCGAGCAGGCGGAGTTCTGGATCACCGTCGATCGGCTTGACAAGGCGCTGCTGGTGCCGGAGTCCGCCGTGCACGGTTACGATGGCCGGCAGGGACGCGTATGGACGGTCGAAGCGGGGCGTCTGCACCGCCGGCTTGTCGGCTTCCGGCATCGCACCGAAGACGCGCGGCTGGAGATCAGCGCCGGGCTGCCCCGGGATGCGCGCGTCGTCGCGCGCATCGCCGACGGCTTTCGCGAGGGTCGTTCGGCGCGGGCAATTGAGGCCAGACCGAAGTGAACCTTGCGTATCGGGACATTCGTCACAGCCTCGGGCGTTTCTTGCTGACCTGCGTCGGGCTCGGCCTGCTTCTCGGCGTGGTATTGGCGATGATCGGCATCTATCGCGGCCTCGTTGTCGATGCCCTCACGATCGCCCGGGCGCCGGCTATAGACCTGTGGGTGGTGGAGGCAAACACCCGAGGCCCGTTCGCGGAGGCCTCCCGTATTCCCGGCGACATACGCGAAGCGATCGCGCGGATTGCCGGCGTCGCTGCCGCCGGCAGCATCACCTATCAGACGGTGGAAGCGCAATACAAAGACAAGAAGTTGCGGCTCTATGTCATTGGCTATGAGCCAACGCGCCCGGGCGGGCCCGCTGAACTGGTGCAGGGACGACACATCGCGCGCAACCACTATGAACTGATCGCCGATCGTGCTTCCGGAATTGAACTTGATGACCGCATCACGCTCGGCCGCAGCATTTTTACCGCCGTTGGAATAACCCAGCACCAGGTCAATTCCGGCGGCGATCCGGCGGTCTATATCACGCTGCTCGACGCACAGAAGCTGCAGTTCGATCTCGCCCCGCCCGCCGCCCGCGTCCAGCTTGCGCGCGGCGCCGCTGCGTCCGGCCGCGACACGGTCAACGCCGTCGTGGCGCGGCTGCAGCCGAACGCTTCCCCCGACGCCGTCGCCGAAACGGTGCGGCGCTGGAAGCACCTCACGGCCATCACCCAGGAGGCGCAGGAGACCATACTGACGCGCTCGCTCGTTGACCGTGCACGGCGCCAGATTGGTCTGTTCACGTCTCTCCTGCTTGTCGTCTCCGCGGTCATCATTGCGCTTATCATCTACACGATGACGATGGAGAAGCTTAGACAGATCGCCACTCTGAAACTGATCGGTGCGCCCGACCGGACCATCATCGGCATGATCGTGCAGCAAGCGCTGGCGCTTGGATTCATCGGTTTCGCGATCGGCACCACCTTGATTGTCAACATCAAGGATTACTTCCCCCGGCGCGTGGTGCTGGAGCCGGACAATGTTCTGGTCCTGGGAATGATCGTCTTCGGCGTGTGTCTTCTCTCAAGCGGCCTTGGCGTGCGCGCTGCGCTGAGAATCGATCCGGCAACGGCGCTTGGGGGCTGACATGGCGGCCCCGGGTTCGCGCACACCGCTTGTCCGTCTCGACCGGATATCCAAACACTTTGGCGAAGGCGAAACCCGCGTGGATGCGCTCAGGGACGTTTCGCTTGAGGTCTATCCTCGCCAGGTCGTGGCGCTGCTGGGACCGTCGGGTTCGGGCAAGACCACCCTTCTCAACATCATTGGCTGCATCCTCGACCCATCGTCGGGCGCCATGGAACTCGACGGCGAACTGGTCCTTCGTGACGGCCGTTGGCAGCGCAGCGACCTGCGGCGGCTGCGGCTCGACAAGATCGGCTTCATCTTTCAATTCCATAATCTGCTGCCTTTTCTTGATGCAACGGACAACGTCGCG
>WBUW01000175.1 GCA_008933495.1 Pseudorhodoplanes sp. | reverse complement strand
GTCGGTGGCGGCCGATCGCAACGTGCCGATGGCCAAAATTCTGAAACGGCCGTGGGAATGGATTGCGGTCCCGGCGCAGGCACGGCATCCGAAAATCGCCCGGCCCGGCGAGCTGTATGCGCCGGCCCGCCGCAACTCGCCCGGCATCGAGTTCGGGCACGCGGCGAGCCTCGATGCGTTGCGGCACGGGGCGGCCACGGCGCTGGCCGGTCCGCAACAGGCTGCGCCATTGATTGCGGGGCAAAGAGGCGCCGGTATCGCGCGCGCGGTGTTATCGCCGATCGACGCCAGCGTCGTCGGGCAGGTCGTCGAAGGCGACGAAGTGACCGCCAAAGCTGCCGTGACCGCCGCCGTCGCCGGTGTAGCCTCCTGGTCGGGGCGGCCGGTCGCCGAGCGCGCGGCGCTTCTTGAACGCGCCGCCGAGGCGCTCGAAAGCAACCGCGACCGGCTCATCGCGCTGCTGCAGACCGAAGGCGGGAAGACGCTTGATGACGCGCTCGCCGAATGGCGCGAGGCGGTCGATTATTGCCGCTATTATGCCGCGCAGGCGCGCCGGACGCTTATCCCCGAGGCGATGCCGGGGCCGACCGGCGAAACCAACGAATTGCGCTATCGCGGGCGCGGCGTCTTCGTCTGCATCTCGCCCTGGAATTTTCCGCTGGCGATTTTTCTCGGCCAGGTCGCCGCCGCCCTTGTCGCCGGCAACAGCGTGGTCGCCAAGCCGGCCGAACAGACCCTGCTCATTGCCGATCTCGCCGTCACGCTCCTGCACGAGGCCGGCGTTGCGCCGGAGGCGCTGCATCTCGTGCCCGGCGACGGCGCGACCGGGGCAGCGCTCGTCGCCGATCCGCGCATTGCCGGGGTCGCTTTCACCGGGTCGACCGCGGTCGGGCACGCGATCAACCGCGCGCTTGCGGCCAGGGACGGACCGATCGCGCCCCTGATCGCCGAAACCGGCGGCATCAACGCCATGATCGTCGACGCCACGGCCTTGCCGGAACAGGTCACCGACGATGTCGTGACCTCGGTGTTCCGCTCCGCCGGCCAGCGCTGCTCGGCGCTGCGCCTGCTTTGCGTGCAGGACGATGTCGCCGACCGGCTCATCGCCATGATCGCGGGTGCCGCGCGCGCGCTGCAGATCGGCGACCCGCGCGATCCGGCCACCCATGTCGGCCCGGTGATCGATGCCGAGGCAAAGACGCGGCTCGATCGCTGGCTCGCCGACATGGAAAAGGCCGGGCGCGTGGTTTTCCGCGCTGACCGGCATGTGAGTTTGCCGGCGCCGGGCCTCTATGTGCCGCCGGCCATCGTTGCGCTCGATCGGGCCCGCGATCTGACCGAAGAGGTGTTCGGGCCGATCCTGCATGTCGTGCGCTTCCGGCCGGATCGGCTCGATGCGCTGCTCGACGAGATCGCCGGCAATGGCACGGCGCTGACGCTCGGCATCCATTCGCGCATCGACAACCGCGTCGCCCATGTCGTCGCGCGCATGACGAACGGCAATGTCTACGTCAATCGCAGCATGATCGGCGCGGTGGTCGGCACGCAGCCGTTCGGGGGCAGCGGCCTGTCCGGCACCGGGCCCAAGGCGGGCGGACCGAACTATCTGCGGCGCTTCGCGACTGAACAGACATTCACCGTCAATTCGGCCGCGGCCGGCGGCAATGCGACCTTGCTCGCCGTCGACGACTGAAAGCGCGTGCGTCAAGGCGTCGCAACGCGCGCGGCGCGCGCCGTTTCGCGATCATTACGAAAACATAATGCAGCGCCTTCTCAATCGCGCCGAACTCTTCTCCTACATTGCCGTTGTCCCGCAAGGGTCATTGCGTGAGGAGAAACAGGCCATGCGTAGCAATGCCAAGCGTGCGATTGCGGTCGTGACCGCGGCAGCGATCGCGCTGACATCGTTCACGGCCGCCCCGGCATTGGCTGCGCCCCGGGCGACCAAGGACGTGCAGGCCGCGCCCGCGACCGAGACGACCGACTTCAGCTCGCGGCGCTATCGCCGGCATCGCGGAAATGCGGCCGCCACCGCCGCCATCGCGGCGATCATCGGCGGGATTGCGACCTACGCGGCCGCGCGCGAATATCGCAAGGCGCGCGAGCGCGAGCTGCGATACCGCTACGGCGGCTACGGCTATCCGCCCGATTACTACGGCCCCCGCCGCTACTATCGCTACTGACAGGGTTCGCGTTTGCGAAAGCCAGGCTCCCGGCTCCCGGCGCGGGACCGGGCTTTCTGCCGCCCGGCATTTCTGTTAACGCCTCACCGACAGGATCGCGGTATGGTGGACCGATGACTGATTCGCTCGATCGCCTGTTCGACGCCGTGTCCACCCTGAAGAAGGGTGATCCCACGCGCTCGCGCACCGCCCGCCTGATCCGCTCGGGGCGTTCCAAGATCGCCAAGAAGCTCGGCGAGGAGGCGGTCGAGGTGGTGATCGACGCCATCCATGGCGATCGCGACGCGGTCGTGCGCGAAAGCGCCGACCTGCTTTATAACCTCGTCGTTCTCTGGGTTTCCGCCGGCATTCGCCCGGAAGACGTCTGGGCGGAAATGCGCCGCCGCGAGGAGATGTTCGGAATTGCCGAAAAGCTTCCGAAAAACGAAGCCGCGGCGCCGGCGCGCCGGAAAGTTGTTGCCCTGGAGATGCGCCGCGCGCATAAGCGGCGCTGACCAGCCTCCTGCCGCGCGTTATCGTGCGCGCTCATCCCGGATCGCCGCACCCGCCCGCAGGCCCAGAGCATGCTTCGTCGCCTTTATGACTGGTGCATTGCCGCCGCCTACCGGCCGTTCGCGACCTGGATCATGGGCGGGGTGTCCTTTGTCGAGAGCTCGTTCTTTCCCATTCCGCCGGACGTGATGCTGATCCCGATGTCGCTGGCGCGGCCGGAGCGGGCCTATGCCTACGCGTTCCTGTGCACCTGGACGTCGGTCGCCGGCGGCATGCTCGGCTATGCCATCGGGGCGGTGCTTTACGATTCGGTCGGGACCTGGCTGATCGGGCTGTACGGCTATGGCGACAAGGTGGAGGCTTTCCGCGAGGCCTATAACCGCTATGGCGCCTGGATCATCCTGCTCAAGGGGCTGACCCCGATCCCCTACAAGATCGTTACCATCACCTCGGGCTTTGCCGGCTACAATTTGCTGCTGTTCGTGGTGCTCTCGGTGATTACGCGCGGATTGCGCTTCTATTTCCTGGCGTTCCTGCTCAACCGCTATGGCGAGCGCGCCCGAACCATCATCGAGGAAAGGCTGGAATTCTGGGTGGCCGCGGGCGGCGTCGTCCTCATCGCCGGGATTGTCGCGGCGCTCTATCTGTTCTGAGCGGTTCGGCCTATAATTCCTCAAATTTGCCATGGCGGCGGGGTATGGGAATGCAGCAAGGGGGCGTTGCCCCGTTTCGTGCGTGCCGCCCGCGAAATTCAGCCCAGGGCGAAACGCCATGACGATTCAGGCCGAGCAGCAAAAGCCCACCGCAACATCGTCCGTCGCGCGGCTCGCCCTCGCCGCTCTGCTTGCGGCCGCAATCGGATGGGCGCCGGCATTTGCGCAAACAGGTCACCAATTGGCCGGCGAGCGGCCGGCGGCGCCGCCGACGCTTTCGCCCGCGCCGAAAAAAGAAGGCTTTTTCGACGCGCTCGGGCGCTGGTGGGACCAGTCGCAGTCCGAGTTCAAGGCCAATATCGACAAGATGAAGGGGCAGATCGACAGCTTCAACCAGCGCACGGTGAAAGCGACGCGCGATGCGGTGGAAGCCACCCGCGAGGCGACCGACGCATTGGTGAAGCTGCCGTCCACCCGCATCGTCGAGGGACGCGAGCGTTGCGGGATCGCGCCCAACGGATCGCCCGACTGCCAGGCCGCGGCGGAGACGATCTGCCGCAGCAAGGGCTTCAAGAGCGGGGTGAGCGCCAACATCGAATCGGCGCGCAAGTGCTCGGCGCGTGCGCTGCTGTCGCGCAGCGACGAGGACTGCACGACCGAAACCATCGTCACCCGCGCCGCCTGCCAATAGGCGCCTTTCTCTCCACCGGTTTTGTCTCCGCCGCGCAATTGCATGGCCGACCGGCGCGCGGGGGCTTGCGAGGCCGACGCCGCCCGGCGACCATCGCCGCGACCATGCATGAAAGGATCGCCGGAATGAATCTGCATGCCAAGCTGCTGGAACGCGAAGCCGCCGGGCGGCCGGTGACGGTCGGTCTCATCGGGGCCGGCAAGTTCGGCACCATGTTCCTGTCGCAGGTGCGACTGACGCGCGGCATGCATCTGGTCGGCGTCGCGGACTTGAGCGTGCCGCGCGCGCAAAGCCAGCTCAAGACCGCCGGCTGGCCCGGCCAGTCCTATGACGCCGCCTCGCTGGCGGATGCGTTCAGGACGCGCCGTACGCACGTGACCGACGATACCGCGGCGCTGATCGCCTTTCCCGACATCGAGGTGATCGTGGAGGCGACCGGCGATCCGGCAACCGGCATCCGTTGCGCGCTCGCCGCGATCAAACACGGCAAGCATATCGTGATGGTCAATGTCGAGGCCGACGCACTCGCCGGCCCCTTGCTCGCGCGCCGTGCGCAGGAGGCGGGCGTCGTCTACAGCCTCGCCTGGGGCGATCAGCCGGCTTTGATCTGCGAGCACGTCGACTGGGCGCGCGCGGCCGGCTTCAAGGTGATCGCGGCCGGCAAGGGCACGCGCTACCACCCGAGCTATCACCGCTCCACGCCGGAAACGGTGTGGGACATTCTCGACCGCTATCTGCAGATCAAGGACCGCAATTCGATCAATCCCAAAATGTTCAACTCGTTCATCGACGGCACCAAGTCCGGCATCGAGATGACCGCGGTGTGCAATGCGACCGGACTTGTGCCGCAGAGCGGCGGCCTGCGCTTTCCGCCCGCCAGCCGCTTTGAACTGGCCGACGTCTGCAAGCCGGAAAGCGAAGGCGGCACGCTGGAGAAAGCCGGCGTCACCGAGGTGACCTCGTCGGTCGACCGCAGCGAGAAGGACGTGCCGCATCATCTGGCGATGGGCACTTATGTCGTGTTCGAAGGCGAGACCGAGTATGCCCGCCGCTGTTTCCGCGAATATCACCTGTTGCCCGACCGCAGCGGCAAATATGCCGCGCTCTACCGGCCGATCCACATGATCGGACTCGAGCTTGGCATTTCGGTCGCTTCGGTGGCGCTGCGGCGCGAGCCGACCGGGATGCCGACCGGCTTTCGCTCCGATGTGGTGGCGACCGCCAAGCGCGATCTGAGAGCCGGTGAAATCCTCGACGGCGAGGGCGGCTTCTGCGTGTGGGGCAAGCAGACGCCGGCCGACCTCTCGCTCGATTCCGGCTTCCTGCCGCTCGGGCTGGCGCATAACGTCAAGCTCAGGCGCGACATCGCCGAAGGCGAGCGGTTGAAATGGTCGGACGTGGCGTACGACGACAACGACGCCGCGGTGCGCTTCCGGCGCGAAATGGAAACGGCGTTCGGGTCGCGCAACGCGGCGGCCGAGGCGGTGTAGCGCGGTCGCCGGCCGCAACCGTCATTCGAGCGCGATTGCGCCCTTGATCTCGTGGGTCAGTTCGAGCGTTCCGATCTTCAGCGTCATGACCGCGGGCAGCGCCTCGCTGCCCTTGAGCTTGCCGCTTGCGACCGCGGCGCGCACCGCTTTTTCGATCTCGCGCTGCGAGGTGACGCCGACCTGCTTGAGGAATCGGCGGATCGATGTGTTGAGCGCGTCTTCGTTCATGGCTGCTCTCCCGGCTGTCTTACCCGTGTCGGCGCTGCGCGGCCGCGGATGGCAGTGAAGCCTGAAATGGCGCCGAACGGAATTCAGTTTTGCGAAGCAAGAACAAAAATCGTCCGGCAGGATTATGGTGCCCCTGGCCGGACTCGAACCAGCACGACCTTGCGGCCACCTGATTTTGAGTCAGGCGCGTCTACCAATTCCGCCACAGGGGCAATCGCCGCGGACTATAGCCGGCACGGCCGACGGGTCAACGGCGCCGGCGAAAGCCGGTCACGGCCGCGCGCGCCGCTCAAGCGAACTTGACCGGACCGTGATCCGCTCAGATTGAATCGGATCGCGGTCCGGATTCTTTGGTTTTTCGCGCGATCTCTCGCCGAACCGGTACCCACTTCGGCGGATCGCGCTCGCGGCGGACGCGCGGATTGCCATCGTATCGACAGATTATCCCCGCCGGGCTATGGGACGCGCGGAGGAAGACATGGCGATTGCAGCGACGTTTGGGAAATGGGGCAACGAGCCGGCGCTGGCGGCGCCTTTGGCGATTGCCGGGATCGGGGCTGCGACCCTGATCGGGGCCTGGATTTTCGAATACGGTTTCGGGATACAGCCGTGCCCGCTCTGCCTCGAACAGCGCATCGCCTATTATTTCGCGATCCCGCTTGCCGCGCTGCTGGCGCTCGGGGCCGCGGCCGGCGCCTCGCGCAAGGTTCTCGTCCTCGGTCTCCTCGCGATCGCCGTCGGCATGATCTGGAATGCCGGGCTCGGCGCCTATCACTCGGGCGTGGAATGGGGCTGGTGGAAAGGCCCGCAGGATTGCGCCGGCCCGATC
>WBUW01000174.1 GCA_008933495.1 Pseudorhodoplanes sp. | reverse complement strand
GTCCTGGCCGAGCCACAGATGGACGACCGGCGCACCGAATTGCGGGCGCACGCGGCCGGCGTCGACCAGCGCGCGCCAGGCGGTGCGATTGCGGAATTGCGGGCGCGGCTCCTCGCCAAGCCGCGGGCGCAGCGTGGACCACAGGCCGTCGGCGCCGATCAGGGCCATGCCGCGTTCGTTTGCGGCGGCGCGGCCCTGGCGCAGTTCGGCGGTCACGCCATGGGCATGCGAGGCAAAGTCGTAAACCTGGGTGCCAAGACGCAGCGAAATGTCGGGATCGGCACTCACAGCCCCGCACAGCGCCGCCTGCAAGTCGCCGCGATGCACCAGCCAATAGGGCGCGCCGTAGCGGAACGCGACGTCCTCAAGCGGCATGCGCGCGATCTCGCGCGCGTTTTGCGCCAGGCGGATCGAGACCGCTTGCGGAACGACGACATGCGGCGCGAGCCGCTCGGCCAGTCCCAGCCCGACCAGGATGCGGGTGGCGTTGGGGGACAATTGAATCCCGGCGCCGACCTCGTCGAGACGTTCGGCCTGGTCGAACAGGACGACGCGGAATTCACGCGCGGCAAGGGCAAGGGCGGCGGTCAGGCCGCCGATGCCGGCGCCGGCGACGATGATCGTTCGCGAGGCCGCCACCGCGCGCTATCGCGCTTTGGTCAGGCGCCGGCCGGTTCGCGCAAGGCGCATTCGGCCGGACGGGCATCGTGCGGATCGAGCGCGGGATTGTAGCGATACAGGGTCGAGCAATACGAGCAGATGATCTCGTTGTCGTCGCCCATGTCGCAGAAGATATGCGGATGGTCCATCGGCGGGGTCGCGCCCACGCACATGAATTCGCGGGCGCCGATCTCGATCACCGGGACGCCGGGATCGTTGTGGAAATGCGGGACGACGTGCTCGGCCATGACTGGATCCGCTGTGGGTTCGGGGACGGGGGTTCGGTCGCGCGCACCTTAACCATCGCCAATGGCGAATCAATCTCCCCGCCGCGGATTTGTTGGCGAACCGTCTTCAGAATCCCCACATTCGGCGTCAGAATGAAAAAACGCCGTCCGCGGCGGCCTGACGGTAGCCAGAGCGATGCCTCGTCTGAAACTGACCGTTTCCGGATTCCGGTCCTCCCGCGCCTATCTCCGGCTGCTGATGATCGCGACCGGCGTCTGCCTGATCGGGGCGCTGGCGCTGTTGCCGCGCGCCGTCGATTCGGTGCGTCTTCTCGCCGTTCAGGACGATCCGGCGGCGCTCGCCGACCGCAGGCTTGCGGAGACTTTCGACCGGCCGGGCGCCATACGCGAAATCGAATCGGCGCTCGGGGTCGACGACCCGGAACTCGCCCGCAGTTTCGTGGACCTTGCCCGCGACCGCCGGATCGACCTGCCGCCGGACCTCGTCGAAAAGGTTGCAACGGCTGCCAAGGCCAGGAGCAGTCCGGCCAGCATGGCCACGCGCTTTGCGCAGGGCCTGATCGTGGGCGAGCCCGACGACGTCGTCAGCCTGGCGGGAACCGCGCTTGGCGACCTGTTCGTCTTTGGCGACATCCGGGACGTGATCCGTGAAGGCGGGCGGATGGCGGCCGGGCAGGAGGCGGATCACCTGATCCTGGGCCTGGCGAGCGTCGGTATCGCGATTACGGCGGGAACCTACGCGACGCTCGGGGTCGGCGCGCCGGCGCGGATCGGTCTGTCGGTGGTCAAGGCGGCGCGCAAGACCGGGCGGCTCGGCGCCAGGATGGGCGAGGCGGTGGCGCGTTCGCTGCGCGGGGTCGTCGATTGGTCGGCGATGCGCAAGGGGCTGGCGGCCGCCTCCATCACCGAGCCCGCGGTCGCGGTGCGCGCGGTGCGCGAGGCGGTCAAGGTCGAGAAGGCCGACGACCTGTTGCGGCTGACGCGCGATGTCGGACGGGTGCAGACCAAGGCCGGCACGCGCGCGGCGCTCGACAGCCTGAAGATCGCCGAAAGCCCGCGCGAGATGACGCGGGTCGCCAGGCTGGCCGAGAGCAAGGGCGCGCAGACGCGCGCGATCCTGAAATATCTCGGGCGCGGCGCCATTGCGCTGACGGTGGCGGCCTTCGACCTGGTGCTGTGGATTTTCTGGGCGGCGCTCCTGGTGCTGGGCTTCGTGGTTTCCATGAAGCGCGCGGTCGAACGCTCGACCGAGCGCCATCTGCTGCGCAAGAAAGCCAGGCGGCTGGCCGCGCAGGAGCGGCGCTTGGCAAGCGCCGGCGAGCGTGCTTAACGTCCGCCGCCCATTGCCGCCAACCGGACAATCATGCCGCATTTCTGCAACGACGACGTCGACATCGCCTATCTCGACGAGGGCGAAGGCGAGCCCATCGTGCTCGTGCACGGCTTCGCCTCGACCAAGGAGGTCAACTGGGTTCAGCCCGGCTGGGTCGCGACGCTGACGCGCGCCGGGCGGCGCGTGATCGCGCTCGACAATCGCGGGCACGGCGCTTCGGCCAAGCTCTACGATCCGGCCGCCTATCACGGCGCGATCATGGCCGAGGACGTGCGCGCACTGCTCGACCATCTTGAGATCGCGCGCGCCGACGTCATGGGCTATTCGATGGGCGCGCGCATCACGGCCTTCCTGGCATTCGCGCACGCGGCGCGCGTGCGCTCGGCGATCCTCGGCGGCCTCGGGATCAAGCTCGTCGACGGCGTCGGGCTGCCGGAAGACATTGCGGTGGCGCTCGAGGCGCCAGCGCTCGAGGACGTCAGCGACCCGACCGGGCGCATGTTCCGCGCCTTCGCCGACCAGACCGGATCCGACCGCCGGGCGCTCGCCGCCTGCATCCGCGGCTCGCGCCAGACGCTGTCGCGCGACCAGGTGGCACGGATTGCGACCCCGGTGCTCGTGGCGGTGGGAACGAACGACCCGATCGCCGGCTCCGCGCAGGCGCTGGCCGCGCTTATTCCGGGCGCGCGCGCGCTCGATATTCCCGGCCGCGATCACATGCTTGCCGTCGGCGACAAAGTCTATAAAGCGGGCGTGCTGGAATTCCTGCAAGCGCGGCCCTGAGCAGATCGATGACCCGTCACGTTTCGCCACAGACCACGAGTTTCACCGGTGCGGCCGGCAACAAGCTGGTCGCCGACGTTTTCGGCGATCGCGGACCGCCGGTCATTCTCCTGCATGGCGGCGGACAGACCCGCCACGCCTGGCGCGCGACCGCGGCCGCCGTCGCGCGTACCGGACACATCGCCTATGCGCTCGACCAGCGCGGGCATGGCGATTCCGAATGGGTCGCCGACGGCGCCTACAGGTTCGAAGATTTCGCGACCGACGTGACGGCGGTGGCCGGGCGCCTGGCGGCGGAATCCGGACATGCCCCGGTTGCCATCGGCGCTTCGCTCGGCGGCGCTGCCGCGCTGATCGCCGAGGGCAAGGCGGCGCGCGGCGGTCACAGCCTGTTGTCCGCGCTCGTGCTCGTGGACATCACTCCGCGTGTCGATGGCACCGGCGTCGATCGCATTCAGGCCTTCATGCGCGCGCATGCCAAGGAAGGCTTTGCCACGATCGAGGATGCCGCGCGGGCGGTCGCCGACTATTTGCCGCACCGGCCGCGACCCAGGAGCACGGCCGGACTGAAGAAAAATCTGCGCCGGTCGCCGGACGGCCGCTGGCGCTGGCACTGGGATCCGCGCTTCATGGAGGGCCCGCGCCGCGTGGGCGGCGACCGTGAACGGACCGAGGCCGTGCTCGTGGAGGCGGCGCGCCGCCTGCGCGTTCCCACACTGCTCGTGCGCGGCGGCTCTTCCGAGCTCGTGCACGAAGCGCATGTGAAGGAATTTCGCGCGCTGGTCCCGCACGCCGAATACGCCGACGTGAGTGGCGCCCGGCACATGGTGGCGGGCGACCAGAACGACGATTTCTCGGCCGCCGTGATCGATTTCCTGGGCCGCCTCGATCGCAAGGGCGTCATGCAATCAGCGATATTTTCACAATAAACAGAGAAAATTGCGCCCGCCGTAGAATGTTATTCTACGCAATCCCCATTTCGGGCTGGCGTTCGTCTCCCGGCGCCTATATGTGTCGACGACGACCGAGCCAACCTCACGAGGGTCTCATGGCCACGCACATCACCAAGCCGACCGGCGCACTCGACAAGCTCGACCCGGTCTGGGCGCGCCTGCGCAACGAAGCCGAGGACGTCGTGCGCGCGGAGCCCGAACTGGCGACGTTCATCTATTCCACCATCCTGCACCACGACTCGCTCGAAGCGGCGGTGGTGCATCGCGTGTCGGAGCGCCTCGACCATGCCGACGTCTCCGCCGAACTGATCCGCCAGGCCTATGCCGACGCGCTGGAAGACGATCCGGGCATCGGCAACGCATTTCGCGCCGACATCGTGGCGACCGTCGACCGTGATCCGGCCGCCTCGCGTTTCATCGAACCGGTGCTCTATTTCAAGGGCTTCCACGCCATCGTCACGCATCGCCTGGCGCACTGGCTGCACCGGCGCGGACGCCGTGATTTCGCGCTTTACCTGCAAAGCCGCTCCTCGGCCGTGTTCCAGTGCGACATCAATCCGGCGGCGCGCATCGGCCGCGGCATTTTCCTCGATCATGCGACCGGGCTCGTGGTCGGCGAGACGGCGGTGATCGATGACGACGTGTCGATCCTGCACGGCGTCACGCTCGGGGGCACCGGCAAGGCCGGCGGCGACCGCCATCCGAAAATCCGCCGCGGCGTTCTGATCGGGGCGGGTGCCAAAATTCTCGGCAATATCGAGGTCGGCCATTGCGCCCGCATCGCGGCGGGTTCCGTTGTGGTCAAGCCTGTGCCAAATAACGTGACGGTGGCCGGCGTTCCGGCGCGCGTGGTCGGCACGGCGGGATGCCCGGAGCCCTCGCGTCACATGGACATGATGTTCGACGCCGGATCGTGAATGCGGCGCGGATTGGGAGAACGATGTGGACGTACAGGAAATCAAGAAACTCGACGCCTATCTGAAACGCGTGTTCAACAATCCGCAGCTTCGCGTGGTGCCTCGGCCCAAGAAGGATGATTCCGCCGAAGTCTATATCGGCGAGGAATTCATCGGCGTGTTGTTCATCGACGACGAGGACGGCGACAAGTCCTACAATTTCTCGATGGCGATCCTCGACACCGATCTCGATTGAGGCCGGCGCCGGAGCGGCGCCCCCGCAATCAGTGGGCGCCGGCGCGCAGGCTCTTGATCAGCTGGTCGAGGCCGTTGGCGACGGCGCGCCAGTCCTCAAGCCAGATCCGTGGAAACCGGATGGTGATGTCGGCGGCGCCGATGCGCGCATCGTACAGGCAGATGCCCAGTGTCGGACCCGGGCCGTCGCCGGTGCAGCGGGTGACGAACCCGTCGGCCGAACCGGAATCGTAGATCAACTCCTCGCCCTGGTAGGGCGTGCCGTCGCGGAACGGCCGCACCGCCAGTCCGCCGGGTCCGGCGCTGATGCGGGTGTCGAGGTAACGTGGATAGATCGTGCGCACGCGGTCGGCCGGCGCCAGCGCGCTGTCGCTGGCGATGATCGACACGAACACACGATCGACGGCGCGCGCGGAGACCGCCGGCGCCAGTCGCGCCGCCGGGTCCGGGGGCCGCAGCGACGGCCACAGGAACGCAAGATCGAGACGCTCGTGCGTTCCCGGCCTGCGCTGCACGCGCTGGCGGATCGCCGCCGGCGGCACGTTGAAGCTCACGTCGGCGACGATAACCGGGATCGACGGGGCGTCCGCGGCGATCGGCGGTGCCGGCCAGCGCGGCCACAGCACATAAGCGATGTAGGCGGCGGCCAGCATCACCATTCCGAACAGCAGCGCCGCCGGGAGCGCGAGCAGGTGGCGCGCGGCGCGCCGGTCCGGGCGCGAGACGGGATGGGTATGGAGGCTGCGTGCGATCGCCATGATGCGTCTCCGTCACCGGGCGGCGCGAATCAACGCGACTATGACACGACCGATTCCGGTCGGCAGCGGCGGCGGCAAAAAATATCGTTCCGCCGCCTTTAACCCTTTTTTAACGAAGGGCTGGCGGCTGCTGCGGCGCTTTGCCAAGGATGGGCATTGGTTGCGTGCCGGAGTTGCAAATGCCACCCGAGGCGTTGAATTCGTTGCTGGTTCTCTCGTTCGGCTTTGCCGTCGCGGGCGTGCTGTCGACCGGCTATCAGCTCCTGACGGCGCAGCCGCCGAGCTTCCTCATCCTGGGCGACGGCGCGCGGCCCAAGGCGGTCGCCAGCGTGCTGTTTCTCGTTTTCGCCGCGCCCTTCATCATCATGCGCAACACCGTGCGCGGCCGGCGCCTCCAGGGCCGGGGCTTTTTCCCCGCCATGATCGCGACGCTGGTTGCCGGATTCTGGGCGCTGATGTCGGGCACCGTGCTGCTGATGGTGTTGCAGATGGTCGGGTTCGTCCGGCTCTGAAGCGGGATGCCTGTTTCTCGAATCGTCATCGCGCTTTTGCTCTTTGTTTGAGCGTGATCCTTTCCGAGAACCACTTCACACGTTTCCGGATCATGCCCCGGTTTTTCCTGTCCCGAAAAAGTGTGCGGCCGGCCTTGGGGGAAGGCCGGCCGCGCGCAAACCCGGTCGGGGACGGGGAGGGGTGGGGA
>WBUW01000173.1 GCA_008933495.1 Pseudorhodoplanes sp. | reverse complement strand
CCCCGGCCGCTCCCGCCGCCGCTCCCCAGCCGGAACCGAAGCGAACCGGCAGTCTGTTCAGCCGCGCCCAGGCCGCACCGAAGCCCAAACCCGCCGAAACAAACGCAGCGGAAGCGCCAGGGAAAGAGCCGCTAACCAGCCGCGTCAGCCGCGCCATCGGATTGCGCGGCTCCGGCAAGAAGACCCCCGACCAGACCGAAGCCGCGGCGGCGCCTGGCGCTATCCGGCGTATCGATCCCGCTGTGCGTACGGCCAAGGCGGAAGAGGAGCCGCAGCCGCCGGCCGCCGCGCCGACACGCGCAACCGGCAGCCTGATCAGCGGTTCGCAGCCGATCCCGCAAAGTTCGAACTTCGACAGCCGCTGGACGGCGTTCCGGTAAGTCCGCTGCCGGCGCCGCATAAAAAATGCCCGGCTCACGCCGGGCATTCGCATTTTCCGCGGCGCGGCACTGGCCGCGCTCAGCCGAACCTGCCGTGGCAATGCTTGTATTTCTTGCCCGAACCGCAGGGACAGATTTCGTTGCGGCCGACCTTGCCCCAGGTCGCCGGATCTTTCGGATTGCGCGCTTCCGGCACCACCCGCGGCGCATTGAAGGCGGCCGCGGCCGCGTCCGCCATTGCCATCTCGTCCTCGCCGGTGGCCGGATCGATCTTGTGGGCTTCCATGTAGGGCAAGCGCTCCGGCTCTTCCGGCGGCGGGCCCTGCGTGACCTCAACGCGCATGAGCTGGGCGGTCACCGCCTCGCGCAAGCTGGCGATCATGGTCTCAAACAGGTGGAAGGCTTCGGACTTGTATTCGTTGAGCGGGTCGCGCTGCGCATAGCCGCGCAGGCCCACGACCTGGCGCAGGTGTTCGAGCATAACGAGGTGCTCGCGCCACAGATGATCGAGCGTCTGCAACAGGATCGACTTCTCGACATAGCGCATCACATCCGCGCCGTATTGCGCGACCTTTCCGGCCATATGCTCGTCGGCGCGGCGCTCGATGCGGGTCAGCAATTCCTCGTCGGCGATGCCCTCTTCCTTGGCCCAGGCCTCGACCGCCAGATCAAGGCCGAGCAGCCGGTCGAGCTCCTGCTTCAGGCCTGCGACATCCCATTGTTCCGGATAGGCGTTCTCCGGCACATGCCGGCCGACGAGATCCTTGATCACCTGGAAGCGCATGGCGGCAACGGTTTCGCCGACATTGCTGTCGTTCATCAGTTCCACGCGCTGGTCGAAAATGACCTTGCGCTGGTCGTTCATCACGTCGTCGTATTTGAGGATGTTCTTGCGCAGGTCGAAATTGCGCGCTTCCACCTTCTGCTGCGCTTTCTCCAGCGCCTTGTTGATCCAGGGGTGGACGATCGCCTCATTTTCCTTCAGCCCGAGCTTTTGCAGCATGCCGTCGAGCTTGTCGGACCCGAAGATGCGCATGAGATCGTCTTCCAGCGAAAGGAAGAATTTCGACCGGCCGGGATCGCCCTGACGGCCGGAGCGGCCGCGCAACTGGTTATCGATGCGCCGGCTTTCATGGCGCTCGGTGCCGAGCACGAACAGGCCGCCGGCGGCAAGAGCCTTTTCCTTCAGGCGCGCGACCTGATCGCGGATCACCTGCGTGCGCCGTTCGAATTCGGCGCCTTCGAGCCCTTGCAATTCCTGCCTGATGCGCATCTCGGCGTTGCCACCGAGCTGAATATCGGTGCCGCGGCCGGCCATGTTGGTCGCAATCGTGATCGCGCCCGGCACGCCCGCCTGCGCCACGATATAGGCTTCCTGCTCGTGATAGCGCGCATTGAGAATGGCGAAGACCTTCTTTCTTGAAGCGCCTTCGTCGCCGGAATAAAGCGCGGCAAACGCATTCGGATCGTCGAAATCATGCTGCTCCCAACCTTGCTTGCGCAGCAGCTCGGCCAGATGTTCGGATTTCTCGATCGAGGTGGTGCCCACCAGGACCGGCTGACCGCGGGTCTTGCAGTCCTCCAGCAGCGCGATGATCGCGCGGTACTTCTCGATATTGGTGCGATAGACCTCGTCGTCCTGGTCATCGCGGATCAGCGGCCGGTTGGTCGGCACTTCGATCACTTCCAGGCCGTAAATGTCGAGAAACTCGTCGGCCTCGGTCATGGCCGTGCCGGTCATGCCGGCGAGCTTGTCGTACATGCGGAAATAGTTCTGGAACGTGATCGAGGCGAGCGTCTGGTTTTCCGGCTGGATCGGCACGTGTTCTTTCGCTTCAAGCGCCTGGTGCAGGCCTTCGGAATAGCGCCGCCCGGGCATCATGCGGCCGGTGAACTCGTCGATGATGACGACCTCGCCGTTGCGCACGATGTAATCCTTGTCGCGCTGGAACAGCCGGTGCGCGCGCAGCGCCTGGTTGACGTGATGCACGGTGGAGACGTTTTCGACGTCGTACAGATGCGGGCTCTTCAACAGGCCGGCTTCGCGCAGCATGGTCTCCATCCTCTCCATGCCGCCTTCGGACATCGTGACGGCGCGCTGCTTCTCGTCAACCTCGTAATCGCCCTTGTCGAGCCTGGGGATGAAAGCGTCGATCGTGTTGTAGAAGTCGGAACGGTCGTCGAGCGGACCCGAAATGATCAGTGGCGTGCGCGCCTCGTCGATCAGGATGGAGTCCACTTCGTCCACGATGGCATAGACATGTCCGCGCTGGACCATGTCCTCCACGCGATACTTCATGTTGTCGCGCAGATAGTCGAAGCCAAGCTCGTTATTGGTGCCGTAGGTGATGTCGCAATCGTAGGCTTTCTTGCGCTGCTCGTCGTCGATCCCATGGACGATGACGCCGGTGGTCAGGCCCAGGAAACTATAAATCTGGCCCATCCATTCGGCGTCGCGCCGGGCGAGATAATCGTTGACGGTGACCACGTGCACGCCGCGGCCGGCCAGCGCATTGAGATAGACCGACAGCGTGGCGACCAGCGTCTTGCCTTCGCCGGTTTTCATCTCGGCGATGCGGCCCTCATGCAGGATCATGCCGCCGATGAGCTGGACGTCGAAGTGACGCTGCCCGAGCGTGCGCTTGGCGGCTTCGCGGACGGTCGCAAATGCCGGGATCAGAATGTCATCGAGGGTCTTGCCGGCGGCGAGTTCGGCCTTGAACGCATCGGTGCGGACTTTGAGGTCGGCATCCGACAACGCGGCCACCTCGGACTCCAGCGCATTGATGGCCTCGACCCGTGGAGCATAGCTCCGGAGACGGCGGTCGTTTGCAGAACCGAACAATTTGCGGGCAACGGCGCCGATCATGCGCAATCCTTCTCAAAAGCCGAGGCGACGCCGTCCGGCATCTCGCCGTTCATGAACCCGAAGGTCAGCGTACCACGAAGCATCATCACACCCCGCCGACGCCGTCCGCGCGGAGGGGCCGCCAAAGCGCCGTCAAATCAGGGGAAAACCGGCCATTTTTCGGGCTGCTTCAGCCGCAAGTCCGTGGAGACATAGGAGGGGGTCATAACCTTGTCAATCAGCGGCGGCCGCAGGCGGCCACAACCACGCACCCGGATTCGTCGCCACCCGCAAGCGGAGGGTTCAGCACGCGGCCGCGCCCGGCCGCCGGCGTTCGCCTCACGCCTTCGTCAGCCCCGCAGCCATTGCCAACGCATGCGGGATGGGCGAGTGTCCGCCGCCATCAGGCCCGGGGGGCTTCCGGCAACAACCCGATTTCCGAGGACACCGAGGACACAATGACCCGCCTACCCGCCCGTATTGCCTTTGCCGCCATGCTCGCCGTTGCGTTGACCGCCCCCGCCCCAAGCCAGGCGCAGGCCCAGAACGATCCCGTCGTCGCCAAGGTTAACGGCATGGAAATCCGTCAAAGCGACCTCAGCGCCGCCGAGGAGGAAATCGGACAAAATCTTCCGGCCATGCCGGCTGAAGCCAAGCGCGATTATCTCGTCACTTTCGTCACCGACATGGTGATCCTCGCCAAGGCCGCCGAAGCACGCAAATTGGGCGACACCGCAGAATTCAAGCGCAAGCTGGAACTCGCCCGCACGCGCCTGCTCATGGAGACGCTGTTGCAGGCGGAGGCCAAGACCGCCGTCACCGACGAGGCGATGAAAAAGGTCTATGCGGAAGCGACCAAGCAGATCGGCGAAGAGAAGGAAGTGCGCGCCCGCCATATCCTGTTCCGCGTCGAGGACCCGAAGGACGAGAAAGCCGGCAAGGAAGCCGAAGGCAAGCTGAGGGCCGTGATCGCCCGCCTGAAGAAGGGCGAGGACTTCGCCAAGATCGCTACCGAATTGACGGAAGACCCGTCCGGCAAGGCGAACGGCGGCGATCTCGGCTATTTCACCAAGGACCAGATGGTGCCGGAATTTGCCGAGGTCGCGTTCAAGCTTGAAAAGGGACAATTGTCCGAGCCGGTGAAAACACAGTTCGGCTGGCACGTGCTCAAGGTTGAGGACAAACGCAACCGGCCGATCCCCGAGTTCGACAAGGTCAAGGATCAGGTCCGGTCTTTCGTCGTCCGCAAAGCGCAGGCCGACCTGGTAACGAAGCTGCGCAGCGAGGCCAAGGTCGAGAAGATGACGCCGCCGGCCGACGCCAAGCCGGCCGAACAGAAGAAATAACCTTTTTCGGGGCAAAGCACGGTCACCGGCATTACGCTCGCGGCCCTTCGATCTGATCCCTTGCGATTCGATCGAAAGGCTGCTGGTTATGGACGGGCGCGCAGGGCGTTCATTGCGCGCAGCCGAATGACCGGATTGTCCCGATGTCGTCCTCCAAAATCTCTCCCCTCGCCCCGAAGACCTTTCCCGAAATGCCGGCCATCGACGGCGTGCGGCTCTCGACCGCCGCCGCTGGCATCAAATACAAGGACCGCACCGACGTCCTGATGGCCGTATTCGAGCCGGGCACGGCCGTCGCCGGTGTCTTCACCCGTTCCAAGTGCCCCTCCGCGCCGGTCGAATGGTGCCGGGCCAATATCGGGGGAAAATCGGCGCGCGCGCTCGTGGTCAATTCCGGCAATGCCAACGCTTTCACCGGCCGGACCGGACGCGAGGCCGCGAAATTCACCGCCGCTCTCGCGTCGAAAGCCACCGCCTGCAAGCCGGGCGAAGTCTTTCTGGCGTCGACCGGTGTGATCGGCGAACCGCTCAAGGCCGACGCATTCGCAGGCGTGATGGACGGGCTCGTGGCGCGCGCGGTGCCCGACGCCTATCTCGAAGCGGCCAGGGCCATCATGACAACCGACACCTTTCCGAAGGTCGCGACTGCCACCGCGCGCCTCGGCAAGAGCACGGTCACAATCAACGGCATCGCCAAGGGCGCGGGCATGATCGCGCCCGACATGGCGACAATGCTGTCGTTCGTTTTCACCGATGCGCCGGTGCCGGCAGCCGTGCTTCAGAAAGTCCTGACCGAGAGCGTCGTCGACACCTTTAATGCGATTACCGTGGATAGCGACACCTCGACCTCCGATACCCTGCTCGCTTTTGCGACCGGAACGGCGGCCGCGCGCGGCGCGCCGAAAATAACCAAGGCGGGCGACCCGCGGCTGAAGGATTTTCGCAATGCCTTCGCCCGCATCCTCGCCGACCTTGCCGAACAGGTGGCGCGCGACGGGGAAGGCGCCCGCAAGCTGATCGAAGTGATCGTGGAGGGCGCGGTCTCCAAGCCATCCGCGCGCCGCATCGCGATGTCGATCGCCAATTCCCCACTCGTAAAAACCGCCATTGCCGGCGAAGATGCCAATTGGGGCCGCGTGGTCATGGCGGTCGGCAAGGCCGGCGAGCCCGCCGACCGCGACAGGCTCTCGATCTGGTTCGGCGGCATCCGCGTGGCGCACAAGGGCGCGCGCGATCCCGGCTACGACGAGGCCAAGGTGTCAGCCGCCATGCAGGCGCAGGTGATTTCCGTGAAGGTCGCGCTCGGGCTCGGCCGCGGGCGCGATCGCGTGCTGACCTGCGATTTGACCCAGGACTATGTCGCAATCAATGGCGATTATCGGTCCTGAAGGCTGATAAAATGGCCTTAACGACGCCTTAACGAGACACCTCATATTGTTTTTCGACGAGGGGCTGTGAGCGCCAATATCGTTCTTGTTGCCGCCTGTGCTCTTGTCGATGCCGATGGCCGGGTGCTCATTGCCGAGCGCCCTCCCGGCAAGGCGATGGCGGGTCTGTGGGAATTTCCCGGCGGCAAGGTGGAGGCAGGCGAGCGGCCCGAGGATACGCTAATCCGCGAACTGGCGGAGGAACTGGGAATCACCGTCCGGGAAGCCTGTCTCGCCCCGCTGACCTTTGCGAGCCACAGCTATCCGGACTTCCATCTGCTGATGCCGCTCTATGTCTGCCGTCGGTGGGACGGACAGGTCACTGCGAAGGTCCACACCCAGCTCGCCTGGACGCGGCCGAATAAACTGCGCGACTATGCAATGCTGCCGGCGGACGAACCGCTGATTTCCCATCTCATGGCGCTCTTGTGAGCCGGCCCAGAACAGGACTGACATGACCATGTTCCGATCGATTATCGCGCGCCCGGCGCAACGCTTTCTCGCCGACCGCAACGCCGCGTCGTCCATCGATTACGCGGTGATCGCCGCCGGCGTCGGCGCCGTGATCATCGCGACCGTGCTGATCATGGGCACTTCGCTCAACGGCATGTACGAATCGGTCAGGTCGGTCTGGCCAAGCTGAGCCCGAGCGCGAT
>WBUW01000172.1 GCA_008933495.1 Pseudorhodoplanes sp. | reverse complement strand
GCGACCGAGCGCGAGCGCATCGTTCGCCTTGCCGGCGAAGCCCTGCGCAAGCTGCACGATTGCGGGCGCTGGCATGGAGCCGCACGCGTCCACAACATGACGCTGGCGCCGGACGGCGGGATCGGCTTCATCGACTTGGAGAACCGGGTCGATACCTGGCTGCCGCTGCCGGCGCGCAAGGTCTGGGATCTCTGGCAGCTCGGACATTCGGCGGCCTTCTTCGAGCCGCACGTGCCCCTCGCCGAGGCCGCGCTGCGCGCCTACGGACCCGGCGCGGTCCGCCGCGCGCTCTATGGCCTAGCGGTCCTGTCCTTTGGCACCTACGCCGCGCTGTATCCGTTCCGGACGACCGGCAAGCGTGAAATCAGGCAGACCCATGCCTGCATCCGGGCGATCTATCGCGCGCCGCGCAAGACGGCCGGCGGTTGAATTTTCAAACATGACCGGCGGCAAAGGCCGCCCGGCAGCGAGACAGGACCCTGATTTGCTCAACCGGTGGTAGCAATTTGGCGGCCGGGGCTACGACTTTTGTCGATCCGCCGGCAACCGGTTTCCGCTTTGCGTTTTCCGGAACGCAAAACTGACCGGTCGGGTTGAGAAATGTGGAACAGGGCCGTAGAAGAACGCGCAATTCCTCACCGCCGGAGCCTCCGATCATGACAGTTCGCGTTGCCATCAACGGGTTTGGCCGTATCGGCCGCAACATCCTGCGCGCCATCGCCGAGACCGGCCGCACGGATATCGAGGTGGTCGGCATCAACGATCTCGGCCCGGTCGAGACCAACGCCCACCTCTTGCGCTACGACAGCGTGCATGGCCGTTTCGCCGGCCAAGTCACGGTCAAGGGCGACACGATCGACCTCGGCAACGGCGTGATCAAGGTAACCGCCGAGCGCGACCCCTCCAAGCTGCCGTGGAAGGATCTCGGCGTCGACATTGCGCTCGAATGCACCGGCATTTTCACCGCCAAGGACAAGGCCTCGGCACACCTGATCGCCGGCGCCAGGCGCGTGCTGGTGTCGGCGCCCGCCGACGGGGCCGACCTCACCGTCGTCTATGGCGTCAACCACGACAAGCTGACCAAGGACCACAAAGTGGTCTCCAACGCCTCGTGCACGACCAATTGCCTTGCGCCGGTGGCCAAGGTCCTCAACGATGCCATCGGGATCGAGAGGGGCTTCATGACCACGATCCACGCCTATACCGGCGACCAGCCCACTCTCGATACGCTGCACAAGGATCTCTATCGCGCGCGCGCCGCCGCGCTCTCGATGATCCCGACCTCGACCGGCGCCGCCAAGGCGGTCGGCCTCGTGCTGCCGGAGCTGAACGGCAAGCTCGACGGCGTGGCGATCCGCGTGCCGACGCCGAACGTCTCGGTGGTCGATTTCAAGTTCGTGGCGAAGAAGCCAACAACCAAGGACGAAGTGAACGGCGCGATCCAGCGCGCCGCCGAGCAGCAACTCAAGGGTATTCTCGGCTACACCAACGCGCCGAATGTCTCGATCGACTTCAACCACGATGCGCACTCCTCGGTCTTCCACATGGACCAGACCAAGGTGATGGACGGAACGCTGGTGCGCGTCATGTCCTGGTACGACAACGAATGGGGCTTTTCCAACCGCATGGCCGACACCGCGGTGGCGATGGGGAAGTTGATTTAACGAACGCGTCGTCCCGGACGCGGTGCAGTGCACCACACGCAATCAAGTATACGCAGATTGCGTAAACTTATCTGCGGTGCCGCGCTGCGCCCGGGATGACAGTGGATCAATAGCGCGATGTCTCAGTTCCGCACCCTCGACCAGGCCGACGTGAAGGGCAGACGCGTCCTCCTGCGCGTCGACCTCAACGTGCCGATGGAAAACGGCAAGGTCACCGATGCCACGCGCATCGAGCGCGTCGTCCCCACCATCACCGAAATCGCCGACAAGGGCGGCAAGGTCATCCTGCTCGCGCATTTCGGACGCCCGAAGGGACGCGATCCCAAGGAATCGCTGCAGCCGGTCGCGCAGGCGCTGGCGCAGATCATCAAACGGCCGGTCGGCTTTGCCGATGACTGCATCGGCGAAGCGGCCGAACAGGCGGTCGCGGCGATGAACCCGGGCGACATCCTCTGCCTCGAGAACACCCGCTTCCATAAAGAAGAGGAGAAGAACGACCCGGCCTTCGTCGACAAGCTCGCCGCGCTCGGTGACGTCTATGTCAACGACGCCTTCTCGGCAGCGCACCGCGCCCATGCCTCGACCGAAGGCCTCGGCCACAGGCTGCCGGCCTTTGCCGGGCGCACGATGCAGGCCGAGATCGAGGCCTTGTCGAAGGCGCTGGAGGCGCCGAAGAAGCCGGTGATCGCAGTGATCGGTGGCGCCAAGGTTTCCACCAAGCTCGACCTGCTCGAAAACCTGGTCGCCAAAGTCGACGCCCTCGTCATCGGCGGCGGCATGGCCAACACGTTCCTGCACGCGCAGGGTATCGGCATCGGCAAGTCGCTCGCCGAAAAGGACATGGCCGAGACCGCGCGCCGCATCATCGCGCGCGCCGAACAGAAAAATTGCGCCATTATTCTGCCGGTCGACGCCATCGTCGCCTACCATTTCGAGAACCATGCGCCCGCGCAGGCTTATGGCCTCGATGCCATTCCGGCCGACGGCATGATCCTCGATCTCGGCCCGCAGTCGATCGAGCGCGTAAAAGCGGCCATGGACGACGCGGCAACGCTGGTCTGGAACGGCCCGCTCGGCGCCTTTGAGCTCAAGCCTTTCGACCACGCGACCGTCATTGCCGCGCGCTATGCGGCGGAACGCACGAAAGCCGGCAAGCTTCTCTCGGTCGCAGGCGGCGGCGACACGGTGGCGGCGCTTAATGCCGCCGGCGTCGCGGACCAGTTTTCTTATATATCGACGGCTGGTGGCGCCTTCCTGGAATGGCTGGAAGGCAAGAAGCTGCCGGGCGTCGAGGTGTTGCGGGCGCGCTGAGGCGCCCCTTTCCGGCGCGCGCCGGGCGGATGTAAATTTGGCAGCAAACGGCCGGGACGTCCGGCATGCCGCACACGGGAGAGACGCATGAATCTCGCAGACCTCAACAAGATCGCCGAAGCCATGGTGGCGCCCGGCAAGGGCATTCTCGCCGCCGACGAGTCGTCGGGCACGATCAAGAAGCGTTTCGATGCCATCGGCGTGGAATCGACCGAGGACAATCGCCGCGACTATCGCGAGTTGCTGTTTCGCTCGACCGAGGCAATGTCGAAATACATTTCCGGCGTCATCCTCTACGACGAAACCATCTGGCAGAAGGCCAAGGACGGCACGCCGCTGGTCGAGATCATCGCCAAGACCGGCGCCATTCCCGGCATCAAGGTCGATGAGGGCACCAAGCCCCTGCACAATTGCCCCGGCGAACTGGTTACGATCGGCCTCGACAAGCTCGCCGACCGGCTGCCCAAATACTACGCGCAGGGCGCCCGCTTTGCGAAATGGCGCGCGGTCGTCGATATCGGCGGCGGCAAGCCGAGCCACACCTGCGTGGGCGTCAATGCGCACGCGCTCGCGCGCTATGCCGCGCTGTGCCAGGACGCGCAGATCGTGCCGATCGTGGAGCCGGAAGTGCTCATGGACGGCGACCACGACATCGACACCTGCTATCGGGTGACCGAGTGGGCGCTGAAGGAGACCTTCCAGCAGCTCTATTATCAGAAGGTCGCGCTCGAAGGCATCGTGCTCAAGCCGAACATGGCGGTTGCCGGCAAGAAGAGCGCCAGGAAGGCCTCGATCCAGGAGGTCGCCGAGAAGACCGTCCGCCTCCTGAAGAATTGCGTACCGGCGGCGGTGCCGGGGATTGCGTTCCTGTCGGGCGGTCAGTCGGACGAGGAAGCGACCGCGCATCTCGACGCCATGAACAGGATCGGCGGCCTGCCCTGGAAGCTGACCTTCTCCTATGGCCGTGCCCTGCAGGCAGCGCCGCAGAAGGCCTGGAGCGGCAAGGCGGAGAATGTCGCCGCCGCGCAACGCGCCTTTTCTCACCGCGCGATGATGAACGGCCTCGCCTCGCTTGGCCAGTGGAAGCAGGATCTCGAGAAGAAGGCGGCCTGACGTCGTCATTCCGCCGAATTGGAGCGGCATCTCACGGCCGATGACGCCACAACCGACGAGCCGGACGGATCGCAGCGCGCCGCAACTCTATCTGGTCTCGCCGGCGCTCGATGCCGGCGGCGCAAGCGCGGAATTGCTGCGTGCGGCGGTGGCGGCTATGCCGTGCGCGGCCGTGTTGCTGCGCCTTGCCGACACCGACGAGCGCGCGCGGATCAACTGCGTCAAGGCCATTGCGCCCGTCCTCCAGCAGGCCGGCGTCGCCGTCATCCTCGACGGCCATGCCGATCTCGTTGCGAAATCGGGCGCCGACGGCGCACACCTGACCGGCGCTGCCGCATTCGAGGCAAGCGCCGCGAGCCTCAGGCCGAAATTCATCGCCGGCGCCGGCGGCCTGCTGACGCGCCACGACGCGATGCTGGTCGCCGAGCAGGGCGCCGACTATGTCATGTTCGGCGAGCCGGATAGCGCCGGCCGGCGCCCGCCGTTTGCTGCGGCCGTCGAGCGCGTGAACTGGTGGGCGGAGTTGTTCGAGACGCCCTGTGTCGGTTATGCCGGCGCGGCCGACGAGGTCTCCCCGCTCGTGCAGGCAGGCGCGGAGTTCATCGCCCTCGGCGATTTTGTTTTTGCCGACCGGGACCGGACCGGTTCCATCCTCGCCGCGATCGCGCACGACATTGCCGGCCGGGAGCGCACGACATGAGAACCGCGCACGCACTTCTGGCCGCATTCGCCATTGCGGCCGTGCCGGCGGCGGCTTACGGACAGGCGGCCAAGCCGGCGCCGGCCCAGAAGCCGCAAGCGCAAACGCCGGCTCCGCCCGCGAAGCGTCCGGCGGCGGTCGATCTTGCCTTCGGCGCCTACCAGCGCGGCTTCTATCTGACCGCGTTCTACGAGGCGACGAAGCGGGTCGAGGAACACGCCGATCCCGCTGCGATGACGCTGCTTGGCGAGCTTTATGCCAACGGCTTCGGCGTCAAGCAGGACGACGCGAAAGCCGCAGAATGGTATCGGCTCGCCGCCGAGCGCGGCAACCGCCAAGCCATGTTTGCGCTCGCCATGTTCCGCCTCGGCGGGCGCGGCGGCGAGAAGGACCGCGACGAAGCCGCCCGGCTTCTGGCGGCGGCGGCAAAGCTTGGTCACGCCGCGGCCGCCTACGATCTTGCGCTTCTCTATATCGAGGGCGTGCAGTTCAAGCAGGATCTGGCGCGCGCAGCCGGGCTGCTGCGCCAGGCCGCGGAAGCCGGAAGCGCGGAAGCGCAATACGCGCTCGCCACCTTCCACAAGGAAGGCCGCGCCGTCGCCAAGGACGACCGGCAAGCCGCGCGCCTGTTGGAGCAGGCGGCGCGCGGCGGCAATCTGGCGGCACAGACCGAATATGCCATCGCGCGGTTCAACGGCACCGGCGTTCCGAAGGACGAAGCCGCGTCCGCCAAGCTGATGCTCGACGCCGCCCGGCGCGGCAGCGTCGTGGCCCAGAACAGAATAGCGCGCATCTACGCGGCTGGCCGCGGCCTGCCGTCCGACGCGGTCGAAGCCTGCAAATGGCACATTGTTGCCAAGGCGGGCGGCTCGACCGACCTCTATCTTGACGATTTTATGCGCCAGCAGCCGCCGAATGTCCGCGAAGCCGCCGAAAAGGCCGCCAAGCCCTGGCTGGAACGGATTGCGGCATCGCGCTCTTGACGGCGGCTTGGCCGGCGGGGCACACCAGCGCCGGCACAACTCCCAAGAACGACTTCCAAGAACGCCTTCCGAGAACGGCAGAACCGCATATGGCCAAGATCAATGGCAACGAAATTCGTCCGGGCATGGTCATCGAGTACCAGGATACGCTCTGGATCGCGGTCAAGACCATGGCGGTGAAGCCCGGCAAGGGCCCGGCCTACAACCAGGTCGAACTGAAGAACCTGATCGACGGGCGCAAGCTCAACAACCGCTTCGGCTCCGACGAGCGCGTCGAGCGCGCGCGGCTGGAACAGAAGGACTTCCAGTTTCTCTACAAGCAAGGCGACAGCCTGGTGTTCATGAACACTGACACCTACGACCAGATCGAGCTGCCGGAGGACTTTGTCGGCGAGCGTGCCGCCTTCCTGCAGGACGGCATGACGGTCACGCTCGAAATGCACGAGGAGCGCCCGATCGGCATCAAGCTGCCCGACCAGGTGACGCTCGAAGTGGTCGAGGCCGATCCGGTCGTCAAAGGCCAGACTGCCGCCTCCTCCTACAAGCCGGCCAAACTGGAGAACGGCCTGCGCGTGATGGTGCCGCCCTTCATCACCACCGGCGAAAAAGTGATCGTGGACACCAACGAGGTCACCTACGTGCGGCGCGCGGACTGACGCCCGCCGACATATTCGACGACAGGGTGCTTGCGTCATTCCGGGTGGCCGCGAAGGATGAACAGCCGGGACAGGGAAATGGTCGGCCGGCACGTTCCGGTGTTCGTTTTGCTCGCGCCCGGGATGACAGTCGCTCACTTGCGCCGCTAAACAGGACAGGATGGTCCATTCCGCTCTCCTCAATGTCATGATCAAGGCTGCCCGCAAGGCGGCGCGCGGGCTCGTGCGTGATTTCGGCGAAGTGGAGAAGTTGCAGGTCTCGCTCAAGG
>WBUW01000553.1 GCA_008933495.1 Pseudorhodoplanes sp. | reverse complement strand
CAACTGGCTGAAGACCTGGAAGCCCGGCAGCCACGATCTCGGTTCGCTGAAGGTTCTCATCAACGGTGGCGCCCGGCTTGCTCCGGAGCTTCGCCGGCGCGTGCGCGAGCAATTCGGCTGTCAGTTCCAGGAGGATTTCGGTACCGGTGAGGGGTTGCTGAACATGACGCGGCTCGATGACGATGACGAGCGGGTGTTCAACAGCTCCGGCGCTCCGGTATGCGCCGATGACGAGATAAGAGTTGTTGACAATGCCGGGCATGAGGTGCCGGACGGCGAGTCCGGCGAACTGATCTGCCGCGGGCCCTACACCGTTCGCGGCTACTACAATGCGCCCGAAGCCAATGCGCAGGCTTTCACTGCCGACGGCTTCTATCGCACCGGTGACGTCGTGCGGAAACGGGGCCGCTATATTTATGTCGAAGGACGCAGGAAGGATCTAATCAATCGCGGCGGCGAGAAGATCAGCGCCGAGGAAGTCGAAAACCTGATCTTTCGCCATCCCAAGGTGGAGAGCGTCTGTGTCGTCGCGATGCCGGACGAGGTCTATGGTGAGCGTGCCTGTGCGTTCGTCATTCCGAAAGCCGGCCAGTCGATCGGCTTTCGCGAGCTGACCGATTTCCTGCTGCAACAGCGAATCGCGAAATTCAAGCTGCCCGAGCGGCTTGAGATCGTCGATCAGTTTCCGCTCAGTCCGGCGGGAAAGATTCTGCGCCGTGAATTGCGCGCGGTGATCGAGCAGAAGCTTGCGATGGAACGCGTGAACGAGGGCGGTTCGGAATGGCCGAGATGACACAAAAACCCGGCGAAAAGCAGTTGCGGCATCTGTTCGAGCCGGCCGAATGGCGCCGGTTCAAGATCAAGAACCGCATCAAGTACGGCGCCTGTTGCGTCTCCAACTACAACACGCGTGACGGTTTCATCACCGAACGCGAGCTTTCGCGCACCAAGGTCATCGCCGGCACCGGCTGCGGCATCATCACCAACCAGGGCGCTTATCCCGATCCGCTTGGCGAAGGCAAGGCCTATTTCAGTCAGGTGGCCCTGTTCGATGACAAGTTCCTCCCGCAGTTCGAGAAGATCGCAGGCTACATCCATGACGGCGGCGCCGTCGCGATCCAGCAGATCCTGCACGCCGGCCGCTACGGGGGTATCGATCTCGGTTATTGCATCCAGCCTTCGGTGGTGCCGCAGACGCTGCCGCATTTTCGGCCGCCGCGCGAAATCACCAAGGAGCAAATCCGCGAGACCATCCGGCAGCATGCCGAGGCGGCCAGGCGGGCGATCAAGGCCGGTTTCGACGGCACCGAAATCACCAGCTTCATGGGCTATTTGCTCGCCAGCTTCAATTCGAGGTTCACAAATCGTCGCACCGACGAATACGGCGG
>WBUW01000171.1 GCA_008933495.1 Pseudorhodoplanes sp. | reverse complement strand
GGGCCGGCCCTGCCAATAGCCGCGCTGCTCGATGATGGCGTTCGGCGTTGCGGCCGCCACCGCATAGAGGCCCGGCCGGGCGGGCTTAATCGGCGCCGCCGGCTGGGCCGGCAACGCCGCCGCGGTCTGGACCGGCGCGGCCGGCCTGGTTTTCGGCATCGGGATCATGGCCGTCTGGACCGGGGCCGGCGCGGAAACCGGCGGTTTTGGTGCGGCGGCAATCGCGGCCGGCGGGGCGGGACGCGCGGGCGCGGCGGGGACATTGGCCAGCTCGTCGGCGTCGCGCTCGTTCGCCTTGCCGAAGCCGAACAGTCCGGCGATCGCCGTGCGCCTGGGTGCCGTGCCCGTGGGCGCGGCCCGCATGCTGGCGCGCTTTTCGAGATCGGCGAGCGCCAGCGCATAGTTCTTCAGCGGCTGGCCGTTACTCGGGATATGGACGGTGCGTCCGTCGGGGAACACTTTCGCGAGCTGCTCGTAGGTCATGCGCGGCCAGTGGCGCACGCCGCCGACATCCATGTGCACGAACGGCCAGCCCGAATCGGGATAGAAGCCGACGCCGCCGCGCTGCAGGCGCAGGCCGGCGGCGCGCATCTCGTCGAGATTGGCGCCGGCGATATAGAAGTCGATCGCCTTGCCGGTGGTGTGCAGGCTGTTCTGGGCGACGCCGCTCGATCGGCGCCGCAGCATCGAATTGGTCGCCGGCGCGCGATAGCCGCAGACGATCTTGATCGCACCCCTGCCGCCGAGCTCGCGATGCACCTCCCAGATCACGTCGATCAGGTGCGGCTCGATCGGTATCGATTCGTTGCGCCGCCAGTCGCGCATCAGCCAGTCGATTTTCCGGAGTGCCGCCGGGTCGTAGCGGCCATTGACCTTGAAGGTGACGGTGAGCTCTTCGCCGGTATGCAGATGCTGGAAGGAGATCGTGCGGGTATCGCCGTTGGCGACCGCGTTATTGGCGTGGCGGGAGCCGACCAGCAGCAGAAAAGCAGCGAGGCCGATCCGCGGGACCGCGCGCAACAGCAAACGCGAATGAGCCTTGCGTGCGGTCCGAACTGGCACGTCTGTTCCCGTATTTGGAAGCCCGACTGACGATCCCCGCGGCCCCGTCCGCCGCGGAAAAATCCCTAATGCAGTGTTACCGGGAACGGTTAAGGGTGGGTTAGCGCCCCCTCGCAAACCGGCGCGATGTTGTTAAGCGTCGAGTATGGCGAAATGAGGCCGCGCGCCGGCTTCCGTTAACGCAA
The DNA here is from genome assembly GCA_008933495.1 of Pseudorhodoplanes sp. Classification (GTDB taxonomy): domain Bacteria; phylum Pseudomonadota; class Alphaproteobacteria; order Rhizobiales; family Xanthobacteraceae; genus Pseudorhodoplanes. The sequence goes on along the minus strand of WBUW01000171.1, from coordinate 5,493 downwards.
TGGTTAACGGAAAACGCCGCGCCGGCATCGCGGCAGGCGCCGGCCGCGTGGGCGCGGTCAGCGGAACATGCGTTCGAAGAAGCTCGGCTCGTTGCGCACCGTCACGCGGCTGCCGTGGCGGTTGCCGTTGCGGTCGACCGCCCGCGGCGGGGTGGGCCGCGTTTCCTGGCGCGGGGCGAACAGCGCCGCGAACGGGTTCACGAACTCCGAGGCGCCGCCCGGCACGTTGTAGCGCAGGGCGTCGCGGCTGACGCCGCTGCCGGTGTGCGAGCGCTCGACCGGCAGATCGGCCATGCGGCGCTCGTCGCCCCTGAGGAGCGCGATCAGGCGGGCGTCGCGGCCATAGACGTCGTCGCGGATCTGCAGCTCGCCGGCATCGTCGACGAACGCGCTCTGATAGGTGAGGTGAACGGGGATATGGACCGGGAAATCGATATTGATTTCCGATCCGCCGAACATGTTTTGCAGCTTGGCGGCGGTATAGCCTTCGCTCGGGCGCACGATGGAGAGCAGTTTCTCGCCATACATGAGCGGATTTTCGACCCGCATGCAGCCGTGGCTGTAGGCGCGCTTGACCTGCGCGAACAGGTGCTTGTCCGGCGTGTCGTGCTGGTAGACCAGGAACTTGTTCGGGAAATTGAACCGGATGCGGCCGAGCGCATTGCGGTCGCCCGGCGGCTGATAGATGCGGATCGTGCCGTCCGGATTCTGCTCGACCTTCAGGCCGATCCGGTCGAGCGCGCCGGGGTCGGCGCGCAGCGCCGGGATGTATTCGTTCGCGATGATCGAGGGCGGCACGTTCCAGGTCGGGTTGACGGTGATGAACTTCATCGATGCCGAGGTGATCGGCGTCGGCTGGCTCGGCTTGCCGACGACCACTTTCGTCGTCCAGTAAAGCTTGTCGTCACGGATCAGCCGCAGCCGGAAGTCCGGGATGTTGAGCACGACGTGGGTCTTGCCGAGATCGTGCGGCATCCAGCGCCAGCGTTCGAGATTGGCGAGAATGATGTCCTCGGTGCGCTCGCGTTTCGGCGCGCCGTTGAGCGCCTTGATCGTGCCCGGACCGGCCACGCCGTCGGCATTGAGGCCGGCCGACTTCTGGAACGCCTTCACCGCTTCGGTCACGCTCTCGTCGAAGACTTCGGGATTCGATCCGGCGGCGACTTTCAGGCGCTCACGCAGCACGGCGACGCGCGTATCGGTCATGCCCGGCTTCAGTGTCGGGCCCTCCGGCATGCGCACGACCTTCTCGGGTTCGCCGGTACGCTTGCGCACCTCCGCCAGCTTCGCCTTGAGCGCCTTGTAGCTCGCGTGCTGCGGCAGGTAGCCGTCGAGCGCCTCGGCGACGGTGCGCGCCTTGATGACGGTATCGAGCACGGCGGCCGGCGCGGTGGCGTCGTGCGGATAGGAAATGTCGCCGGAGACGCGGCTCCAGTGCACGCGGCCGAGTTCGGCGTGCCGCACGAACGTCAGCATGGTCGCGGTATATTTCAGTTCGGCGTCGGCCTGCGCATCGGCGTCGGACGGATTGGCTTGCGGGGCCGGATATTCCGACGGCTCCAGTCCGTCGGCATCGACGCCGCGCAGGTAGGCCGTGGCGGACGTGCCGCGCGCCGACGGCGCGCCGTCGCGCAGCCACACCGGCGCGAAGCCGCGATCGCGGTAGAACGCCTCGACCGCCGCCTTCTCGCCGCGCCGGCCGAAATAGCGGTCGCCCTTGGCGGCCAGAAGGTCGCGCACCCTTTCGGCGACCGTCGCATCGAACGAGCTGAGATTGACGGCAAGCGGGGCTTTCACGAGATCGCGGCCCGACAGCGCCTTGACGTCGACGCCGTCCGGCGCCGGCGCAACTTCGGGCCGCGGCGATGGCGCGGCGGCCGGCGGTGTCGTTGCGACGGTGGTCGGAGCCGCCTTCGGCGCCGCCGGCGCGACACTGGGCGCGCTCTTGGCGATGTCGGCGGCGGTCGGCGGCGGGAAGCCCGAGAGATCGGGTACCGGCACGGCGGCCTCGACACGCTGGGACGCGTCGGAGGTGGCGTAGGCCTGGCCCGCCAACGTCAAAACGAGAGCCAGGGCAGTCCCGGCAAGAATGCGGTCGAGAGCAAGGCCGCGCATCATATATCTCCTGATCCGTGACGTTATCCGGCGGGTTTCACGCCATTAATGTCTGGTACCGGACATAGTTGCTTGAGGCGCCGTCGAACAGACGATAATTCGGCGCAGGATGCAATCTGCCGCACTAAAAATTGAGGCTCTTCGGGCCTTCATTTGGCGGCGCTGTTACCCCTGCGCCACGGAGGCGGCGCCACTTTTCCGCCCTGATTCGCTCAGGCCAAGACTTTCCAGCTTGCGATAGAGCGTCGAGCGGCCGATCTGCAGCCGCCGGGCCACTTCCGACATCTGTCCGCGATAATGGTTAATGGCAAAGCGGATGAGCTCCTTTTCCAGTTCGTCCAGCGGACGGACATGGCCTTCCAAATCCAGGAGCGCCATCTGGTCGGGAGCGAGGGCGGGAACGAGCGGAAACGCCTCGCCCGCCGACGGCGCGGTCGGCACCTCGGCGGCCGCCAGCACCGGCTGTTCGATTTCCGCGCCGGAGCCGTCCTCGTCGGCCTGGTCTTGGCCGGCCTGGTCCCGGCCGGCATGGAAAGCCGCCAGTTGCGGAAATTCGGAGACCCCGATCATGGGTCCTTCCGCAAGGACGACGGCGCGGAAAATCATGTTCTCGAGCTGGCGCACATTGCCGGGCCAAGGGTAGGCGGCGAGCAGCGCAAGCGCCTCGGCCGTAATGCCGCGCAGCGGCTTTCCTTCCTCGGCGCAGAAGCGCGCCAGAAAATGCCGCGCCAGGTCGGGCACGTCTTCCAGCCGTTCGCGCAACGGCGGCACCGAAACCGGGAAGACGTGCAGGCGATAGAACAGGTCCTCGCGGAACCGGCCGGCTTTGACGTCGGCGATCAGGTTGCGGTTGGTGGCCGAGATCAGCCGCACGTCGGTCTTGACCGTGCGCCGTCCGCCGACCGGCTCGATTTCGCCGTCCTGCACCGCGCGCAGCAGCTTGACCTGGGCGGCCGGCGGCAGTTCGCCGACCTCGTCGAGGAACAGCGTGCCGCCGGCGGCTTCCGCGAACTTGCCGGCGTGCGCCTCGGTCGCGCCGGTGAAGGCGCCTTTCTCGTGCCCGAACAGGATCGATTCCACGAGGTTGTCGGGAATAGCGCCGCAATTGACCGCCACGAACGGCTTCGTGCGGCGTTCGCCCGAGCCATGGATCGCGCGCGCGATGATCTCCTTGCCGACGCCGGATTCGCCTTCGATCAGGACCGGAATGCCGGACGCAGCGGCCTTCCCGGCATTGCGGATGACGGCGGCCATCAGCGGCGAGCGGGTGACGATGTCGGCGAAAGTCAGCGTGCCCGACTGGCTGCGCTTGATGCGCCGCAATTCACCGGCGAGTGCGTTTGCCGCGAGCGCGTTGCGCAGCGAGACCTGCAGGCGCTCGGCGCCGACCGGCTTGACCACGAAGTCGGCGGCGCCCGCGCGCATGGCCGAGATTACGTTGTCGATGCCCCCGTGCGCGGTCTGCACGATCACCGGAACGGCGATGCCGGCCTCGCGCATGCGCGCCAGCACGCCGAGGCCGTCGAGGTCGGGCATCACGAGGTCGAGCACGACGCAATCGACCGGGCGCTCGCCGTCGGACATAAGCCGCATCGCGGCCTCGCCGTTATCGGCCAGGAGCACCTCGTAGCCGAAGCGACGCACCATGTTTTCGAGCAGACGCCGCTGCACCGGATCGTCGTCGACGATGAGAACGCATTCGCTCATGACTTGACTCCCGGCGCTTGCGGGCGCGACGCGGCGACGGACGGTGTGCCGATTCGGGGCATTAGGCGCCGATTGCCTTAACGGGGTGTTAAGCGGGCGCGGATCGGCACCGGCTCAGCGCTTCTGCAGCCACATGTTGTACATGCTGATGAACGTGTCGGGATTTTCCGTCTCGAATACGTGCCAGGATTTCAGGTCGCCCATGGCACGGTCGTCCGGGAAGCGGCGCGCATAGGCGGCGCGCGCCGATCTTTCGATATCGAAACCGATGAAAGCAAGGCCGTCGTCCGCCAGGAACGCCCCGATCTGCGGCAGGCTCGTGCGCTGTTCCTGCGCATGAAAGATCAGGTCGCGGCATCCGCTCATGGTGTAGAAGTCGGAGAACCGGGTCACCGCATGAAGGGCGGAGCCTTCGGGCTGTCGCATGATTGCCTGCCGGCACAGACGGATGCCTTCGGCATCCGGCTGATAGTTTCCGTCCTTTACGAACCGCTGCGCCACAACGACGTTGCGGCGCGCGAGTTCGCTGTACAGTGCGATCTTCATGAAGCCGCGGGGACGCAGCAGGCCAACGAGCGTGCGCCAGCCAGACCAGGGGTCGGCGAGGTGATGCAGCGCGCCGACCGATTCGATCAGATCGAATGTTTCCCCGATGTCCGCCAGATGCAGGATATCGGCCTGTGCGAAACGGATATTGCCAATTCCGGTCTCGCGTGCCTTGCGCGCCGCGTAGGCGAGGCTGGCCCGGCTGATGTCGACGGCGAGGACCTGCGCGCCGGGATGGCGCCGCGCGCTGACCGTCGGATGAAGGCCGGTGCCGCAGCCGGCGACCAGGATATCGATGCCGTTCGCGCGCGCGGGCGGGGCGAAGGAGGCGTGCGGAAATTCGCGCTTGAGAAACTCGTCGATCGGCAGCGGGACCGGCGCGGCGGAGGTCTTGACCCAGCGCGGGTAGGGATTCTCCTCGTACTGCTCCTGCACGCCGCGTGACACATCGGCGTCGACAGGTGTCAGCGCCGGGATGGTCCTGCGCAACGCGTCTTCTTCGCGCGGCTCGGTGATCTGCTGCGCGAGCAGAGCACGCAGCGGTTCCGGCCACGGCCGTTCCACGAGGGTCTGGACATTGTGAATGCCGCACAGCGGGAAACACGACGCGACTGCGGCGAGCCAGACCGGCGCGATCGCGGCGCCGTCCCGCAGCGCCGACGAAAGGCGTTCGCGCAACTCGTTCGCCGCCGCCTGGTCGGGGGCATTGAACGCGAACGTATATTCGTTGATGAAGCATTGGCGGGCGATGGCGCAGTAGAATGAAAGCTCCGGTGCCGGAGTGGCGGCGTTTGCCGGGCTGCGCCGCGCCTCCTCAAGCAGCGCGAACCGCAGTGCCGTCGCAAAGCGCTCGAGCGCGACGTCGGTCAACGGCGCGTTTTCGAGGATCGCCACCAGGAGCGGATCAGATGCGAGCGCCGGCACGCCGCGGCCGCCGCTCAATATGCCGATAGGGACGGGTTGCGGCCAGTGTTTTAGCGTCTGTTCGATGCCGTCACAGATGAGCGGGTCGGCTTTGAGTATCGCCGCAGGAACCGGTTCGAAGCTGAGCGGCCGCAGCCACGGCTCCGACAGGGCGCGTGCGACGACGTCGCGGAACGCCAGTGCGTCTGCGCTTTTCCCGAG
>WBUW01000170.1 GCA_008933495.1 Pseudorhodoplanes sp. | reverse complement strand
GGTCATGGCCGCCCGTGAAGCGGCACGAAAGGCCGCGACGCTTGACGAATTGCGCGCCATTCTCGAGCGTTTCGAGGGCTGCGCGCTGCGCGCGACCGCCAAGCAGCTCGTGTTTGCCGACGGCAATCCGAAGGCGCGCCTCATGCTGGTAGGCGAGGCGCCCGGCCGCGAGGAGGACATCGAAGGCCTGCCTTTCGTCGGCCGTTCCGGAAAACTGCTCGATCAGATGCTGGCCGCGATCGGGCTCGACCGCAGCACGGTCTATATTGCCAACATCGTGCCGTGGCGCCCGCCGGGCAACCGCGAGCCCTCGCTGCACGAGACCGCGATCTGCCTGCCGTTCATCCAGCGCCAGATCGAGCTCGTGCAGCCCGATATTCTGGTCTGCCTCGGCAAGCCCTCGATGGCGGCTCTGCTCGGGGTGAGCGAAGGCATCCGCAAGATGCGCGGCCGCTGGCTCGTGTACAAGGCGGGCAAGCGCGAAATCCGCGCGATGCCCACGTTCCATCCCGCCTATCTCCTGCGTTCGCCGCTGGAGAAGCGGCTCGCCTGGCGCGATTTCCTCAGCGTGAAAAAGGCACTTGCGCAGTAACTACCCGGCTGCGCCGCCCGCGCCGGGACGATCCGGCGCGGGCGGTCGCGGTGTTGCGCTCAGCCGGTAATCGCGAACTTTGCCGCAAACACGATCGCCAGCACGATGATCGCCGGCGAGGCGTCGCGGATGCGTCCGGTCAGGAGCTTCATGAGGACGTAGGTGATGAATCCGAACCCGATGCCGGTCGCGATCGAATAGGTGAGCGGCATGGCGAACGCGGTCACCACGGCGGGTGCGGATTCGGTGATGTCCTCCCAGTCCATTTCGGCAAGCCCGCGCGCCATCAGACAGGCCACGAACAACAATGCGGCCGACGTGGCATAAGCCGGGACCATGCCCGCCAGCGGCGAGAAGAACAGCGCCAGCAGGAACAGGATCGCGACCACGGCGGCGGTGAGGCCGGTGCGGCCGCCGGCCGAGACGCCGGCGGTGCTCTCGATATAGCTTGTCGTTGTCGAGGTGCCGATCGAGGCGCCGAACATCGCCGCGAAGCTGTCGGAGATCAGCGCCTGCTTCATGCGCGGCAGCTTGCCCTGCTTGTCAAGCAGGCCGGCACGGTGGGCGACGCCGATCAGCGTGCCGGCATTGTCGAATACGTCGATCAACAGGATGCTGAGCACGACGATCACGAAAGTCAGTTCGAAGACGCGTGAGAAGTCGAGCTGCAGGAACGTCGGCGCCAGCGACGGCGGCATGGAAACGACGCCGGTGAATTGCGAGAGCCCGAGCGGGATACCGATGATCGAAACCACCAGAATGCCGATCAGGGTCCCGCCCAGCACGCGCAGGTAATTGAGCGCGGCGATCAGCACGAATCCGAGAAGGAACAGGATGACGGTCGGGCTCTTGACGTCGCCGAGCGTTACCAGCGTCACCGGATTGTCGACCACGACCTTGGCCTGCTGGAACGCAATGATGCCGAGAAACAGGCCGACGCCGGCGGAGATTGCGAACTTCAGGTTCCGCGGGATGGCGTCAATGATGTATTCGCGGATACGGAAGATCGACAGCAGCAGGAAGATGATGCCGGACAGGAAGACCGCGGCGAGCGCCTGCTGCCAGGAATACTTGTAGCCGATCACCACGGTAAACGCGAAGAACGCGTTCAGCCCCATGCCCGGCGCAAGCGCGATCGGATAGTTTGCGTACAGCGCCATCACCAGCGTGGATATCGCGGCCGCGATGCAGGTGGCGACGAAGACGGCGCCCTTGTCCATGCCGGCGGCGCCGAGAATCTGCGGATTGACGAAGATGATGTACACCATCGTCAGAAAAGTCGTGATGCCGGCGATCGTTTCGGTGCGGACGCTGGTGCCGTTTTTCGCAAGCTGGAAATAGCTGTCGAGCATCGCTTCGAATCCGCCGCCCGCCGGGGCAGCGGATTTTGCCTTCGCAACGGTACGCGTTTTTTTGGCCATTGGTCGCCCCTCGCCCGGAATGGAGAGAGCCAAAATACAACTCCGTCCGCCGGCTTGCGCGGGGCCGGCCGGGTTGTGCACCGCTATTCTTGAATGAATTTGACCGGGAGAGGCGCCGTTTTTGTCGGGCGGACTGCGATCGGCGCCGCGGCTTCTCGCATTGCGCTGCGAAACGCTGCCCGCGATGCGGGCAGACGGCCAAGGTCTGGTCCATGGTGTTATTTCGACATTGCGCGGCGAAAGCGTGAGCGATGACTGAAGACCGGCAGCGCGCCGCCAAGGCAAAGTCGTTTTCTCGAAACCGCCATTCCTCCGGTCATTTATCCGCGCGTGATCTTATCCGGGAACCGGTGTTCCCGTTTCGCGATCATGCTGTTATTGCGCGGGCGTCTCCGGATCCGGCGCGCGCGGCCGCAGCATCGCCCAGCCGATGCGAAACGGCGTCAGGCGCCCCTCGATCGTGCGTCCGAACACGCGCGGGACTTCCGGCACGAGCTCGGGAAACTGCGCCTTGATGGCCGGCGGCGGCGTGCCGGCGGCGTCGGTTGCCGGCCACAGGATGATAGCGCCGCTTTCGGCGATATCGCTGCGTTTGACCGGGCGCGCGGGATCGTCGTCGATGAAGATCGATGGCCGACTCGGCGCGAACATGGCCACAAGCGACGCAAGGCGGGTCTGGCCGCCGACAATGGCGAGCGGGCGGCCGGTGCGCCGCTCGAAACCCTCGGCCAGAAAGCGCGCCATTTCCGGCGCCGGCTGCGTGATGCGCAGCTCGATCCCGGTCCAGGGCGTGATCAGCACGGCAAACGCGGCAATGAGCGGCGGCAGCAGCAGGAGCAGGGCCCACACCGTCGCCAATAGGCGCTGGTGGTGGAGCGCGATGTTTTCACCGGCGGCAACCACGAGGGCGAGACCGGACAGGACGAAAGCGGGGCTGAGCACCACCGGTGCGGTTTGTCCGCTGAGCACGGCCGCGAACGTGACCAGCAGCGCCGGCACGAGCGCAAAGAAATAGACGAGGTGGCGCGCGAACGGATCGACCGCCGCGCGATGGATGATGACGGCCTGCGCGCGGCGCACGCGCGTGGCGTTCGTGGCGATCGCGATCATGATGAGGAGGCCGGCATGGCTCAGCGCCAGGATGGCGACGAGCCGGCCCCAGTCCGCGACCGCGCCGGCGAGCGCTTCGCGCGAGGCCAGCGCATCGAAGGCCGGCAGCTTCACCCCGCCCGCCTGGTCGATCCAGATCAGGTGCGGAAATAGGATCAGCACGGCGATCACCGTCGCGATCAGCGGATGCATGGTGCGCCCGATCGTGGTCACGCGCCCGGTCACGAGCACGAACAGCGGGAGAAGGGCGGCAAGCATCAGACCCTGATAGCTGATCAGCCCGAGCAGGCCGATATCGATGGCGAGCGCGTACCAGGCCCCGGGCTGGCCGAGCCCGGCGGCGCGATAGAAATGCAGGAGGGCAAGCGCCCAGACCGGCATCGAGAGGATCGCCGGCCCGAAATCCGGCGTCGGCGCGCCGAGCGCGGTGATGCCGGCCATCAGCAGGATCGCCAGCACCGCGTGATGCGGCCCGGCGATCAGCCTGCCGAGCGAGAAGATCGCGCAAAACGTGACGACCACGCACAGCTGCGACAGTGCATAGACGCCGAGCAGGCCGCCGATCCGGAACGCGACCTCCGCGGCCCAATAAGCGAGCGGCGGACCAGGGTCGCTGCCGAACGGAAAGCCGTGGCCGGTCGCGATCACGTCGGCGACGTCGCCGGGCGGCGCGACATAGAACAGCCAGGGGACCAGCGTCCACGCCAGCGCCTGCGCCGAGACGGCCAGCCAGAAAATCAGCCGCGGCCGCGTGCGGATCAACTCGATGAAAAGGGAGATGGTCAGCATCGCGGCGGGAGGAACGGGCTTCGGGACGGCAGGCAACGACGTGTGCGCGCTCACAGAGGCAACCGCGCCTCCGCGATGTCGGCATCGGTGAGGTTATCACCATAAGCGCGCGCCACGGGCGAAAAACTGCGGCGGTGGTGGACGGTCGGTCCGAGCCGCTGCAGCGCCTCGGCGTGCGCGGGGACGGCATAGCCCATATGGCGTTCGAAGCCATAGCCCGGATGCGCCGCTCCCAGCCGCACCATCAGCCGGTCGCGGGTGACCTTGGCGACGATGGAGGCCGCCGCGATCGAGCATACCAGCGCGTCGCCCCGCACGATCGTCCGGCATTCGCACGGCACCGCGATCCGGTCGCGGCCGTCGACGAAGACGAGGCCGGGGCGCACCGGCAGCGCTTGCACCGCCCGCGCCAGCGCCCACAGCGAGGCTTGCAGGATATTGTCGCGGTCGATGCGCGCGCACGAGGCGATCGCGACGGCGACCTCGGCGGTCGCGCAAATGGCGTCATAGAGCTTTTCGCGGGCGGCCGCCGGCAGCTTCTTGGAATCGTTGAGGCCGCGCGGGATGCGGTCGGGATCGAGGATCACCGCCGCGGCCACGACCGGCCCCGCGAGCGGCCCGCGCCCGGCTTCGTCGCAGCCCGCCACCGGCACAAGGCCCTTTTTCATGGCCGCCCGCTCCCGGCGGAAGCTCGGCCGGATGTCGGCTTCGCCGAGAGGCAGGCGCGCGGCGGTACGATCGCGACTCATCGGTTGCGATGGTGCGCGGCCGGGCGCAAATGGCAACGCCTCAGTCGGGCAGGGCAGGTTGGCCGTCGGGCGCCAGTGGAAACTGGGGATTAAATGCGACCTCCCAGACATGCCCGTCGGGGTCGGCGAAGTGGCCGTGATAGCCGCCCCAGAACGCCTTCTTCGCGCCGACCAGGACTTTGCCGCCGGCCGCCGCCGCCCGCGCCATCACCGCGTCGACCGCGGCTTCGCTCGCGCAATTCCAGGCCAGCGTCACGCCACCGGAGCCGGGACGCTGGGCTGTTTCGGAAATGCCGGCGTCGCGCGCGAGGTCGGCGAGGCCATAGAGCGACAACGCAGCGCCGCCGGCTTCGAAGAAGGCGACGCCTTGCGCCGCCCGCATTTTCCGCGCGAACCCGAGCCGCTCGTAAAAACCCGCTGCGCGCGCGAGATCGGCGGTGCCGAGCGTGATCAGGCTGACATGGGCGTGGGGAGCGGTCATGGCCGGGCACCTCTCGGCGTTGATGAGCCCCCGGGGCGCGAGGCGCTCGCGAACCTTCGCGAACCGCACAGCCGGTCCGGAAGGTTCGCCGCCGGCGGGCCGCTTTACGCAGCTTCCGCGGCGGCGCCCCGGGGGTAACGGAAGTCCGGATGGTCAAAAAAGGCTGAGCTGCTCGGATCCCTTCTTTGGCCGCCGGAAATGTTCGGTGCTGAGTTTCGTGCGTTCGGCGTTCAGCCCGAGCTTGGCGCAATGCGCCTCGAACCGCCGCCCGATCATCCAGGCATAGGGGCCGGTCCCGGTCATGCGCCTGCCCCAGGTCGAGTCGTAATCCTTGCCGCCGCGCATGTCGCGCACAAGTTTGAGCACGTGGCGATAGCGGTCGGGGAAATTCGCCATCAGCCATTCCTTGAACAAATCGCGCACTTCGAGCGGCAGCCGCAGCAATATATAGCCGGCGCCCTTCGCGCCCGCGAGCGCGGCGGCATCCAGAATCCGCTCAATGTCGGGATCGTTGATCGCCGGGATTACCGGCGCGACCATGACCGCGGTCGGAATGCCGGCCTCGGAGAGCTGGCGCAGCGCTTCGAGCCGGCGGGGGGGCGTGGCCGCGCGCGGCTCCATCGTGCGCGCGATCTTGGGGTCGAGCGTGGTGACGGAAATTGCGACCTTGGCGAGATTGCGTTTCGCCATGCGCGCCAGAATGTCGATATCGCGGATCACGAGTGCGGACTTGGTCGCGATCCCGACCGGATGTCCGGCGTGCTCCAGCACTTCCAGGATGCGCCGCATGATTTCGTATTTCTTCTCGATCGGCTGGTAGGGATCGGTATTGGTGCCGATCGCGATCGTGCGCGGGGAATAGCCGGGCGCCGACAATTCCTTTTCGAGCAGGGCCGGCGCGTCCGGCTTCATGAACAGTTTCGATTCGAAGTCGAGACCGGGCGACAGCCCGAGATAGGCGTGCGTCGGGCGCGCAAAGCAATAGACGCAGCCATGCTCGCAGCCGCGATAGGGATTGATCGAGCGGTCAAAGGAGATGTCCGGCGATTCGTTGCGCGTGATGATTTTGCGGGTGGCGTCGAGCTGGACGCTGGTCTTGAACGGCGGCAGGTCTTCGAGGCTTTGCCAGCCGTCATCGAAGACGATGCGCGCAAGCGGCTCGTAGCGTCCGGCGGCGTTGGACAGCGTGCCGCGTCCGCGGCGCAGGTCCTTGCGCACGCCCGTGCCGAGGAAGCCGGCGGCGTCGGGCATCGCCGGATCAAAGTCGCCCGCCGGCGCGGAGGGCGGCGGCGCCGGCGGGCTTCTCAGGGCTGCGGATGATCGAGCCATGAAAATAAACCTAGAGCGATTTGGAGAACAAAACAAGAACTTTAATCGTGCAGGCGGATGACTGTTGATTTCGCCAGATACCGTGGCATTGCAGCGCAGATGCCCCATCCGTTGGGGTAACGGGCGAGACCGGGGCGGGTTCCCGTGCCGGTGTCGCGCAGCCGAGGTGTCCATGATCAGCGTGATCATCCCGACCCACGAATCGGAACGCCTCCTGGTGCGCACGCTCGCCTGCCTCGTGCCGGGCGCGACCGCCGGTCTCGTTCGCGAGGTCATCC
>WBUW01000169.1 GCA_008933495.1 Pseudorhodoplanes sp. | reverse complement strand
GAATGTGCGCAAGATGTCGCTGCGCCTGAAGCAGCGACTGGCCGAACTGAAGGACCGCTTTCCCGGCGTCATCGAGGAGGTGCGCGGCGAGGGCCTGCTGCTCGGTCTCAAGGCCGCCGTACCGAACGGCGATCTGGTCAAGGAACTGCGCGCCGAGAGGCTGCTCACGGTCGCCGCCGGCGACAATGTCGTGCGCCTCTTGCCGCCCTTGGTCATCGGCGAGGCGGAGATCGCCGAAGCGCTGGATATGATCGAGCGCGCCTGTTCGCGCCTCGCCAGCGCCGCCAGCAAACAGAAGGCGGCCGTATGAACGCGCGCGTCATCCGGCACTTTCTCGATCTGACCGACATTCCGAAGGCGGACCTGCGCGGAATGATCGAGGCATCGCGGATCATGAAGACCAGGCGCCAGCAATTGCGCGGCGCGGCACCGCGGCCGCTCGCCGGGCAGACGCTGGCCATGATTTTCGACAAGCCGTCGACCCGCACCCGCGTCTCGTTCGACGTCGCCATGCGGCAGCTCGGCGGCGACGCCATCATGCTGACCGGGGCGGAGATGCAGCTCGGGCGCGGGGAAACCATTTCCGACACCGCCAAGGTGCTTTCGCGCTATGTTGACTGCATCATGATCCGCACGCTCGATCACACGATCGTCACCGAGCTTGCGCGGTATGCGACCGTGCCGGTCATTAACGGGCTTACCAAGCTCTCGCATCCCTGCCAGGTGCTCGCCGATGTCATGACCTATGAGGAGCATCGCGGCCCGATCCGCGGGCGCACGGTGACCTGGAGCGGCGATGCCAACAATGTTCTGGCGTCGTGGATGCACGCGGCCGAGCGTTTCGAGTTTTCGCTGCGGGTTGCCAGCCCGCGCGAGCTGCGCCCGAAGCCGTGGCTGCTCGACTGGGTCAGGACCTCGGGCGCCGCGATCCAGTTTTGCGAGGACCCGGAACAGGCGGTGGCGGGCGCCGACTGCGTCGTCACCGATACCTGGGTGTCAATGGGCGACGAGCAGACCAAAGCGAATCGGCACAACCTGCTCAAGCGCTATCAGGTCAATGCCGGCCTCATGGCCAAAGCCAAGCCGGACGCCCTGTTCATGCACTGCCTGCCGGCCCATCGCGGGGAGGAAGTGACCGACGAGGTGATGGACGGGCCGCATTCTGTTGTCTTCGACGAGGCCGAGAACCGCTTGCATGCGCAGAAAGGCATACTTACGTGGTGCCTGAATGCGGCTGTGCAATGACCGATAGCGAAAACCCGTCCCGGACCCCGGCTCTCCACTCGGCAGACGACACGATTCTCCCGTTCGAGGTCGCCGCGCTCGATTTGCGCGGGCGGGTGGTTCGCCTCGGCCCCTCGGTCGACGAAATCCTGTCGCGCCATGATTATCCACTGCCCGTTGCCAAGCTTCTGGGCGAGGCCGTTACGCTTGCCGCCCTGTTCGGCTCGGCGCTGAAGTTCGACGGCCGTTTCATCCTGCAGACGCAGACCGATGGGCCGGTCCGTATGCTGGTGGTCGATTATGCGACCGCGGGCCGGATCCGCGCCTGCGCGCGCTTTGACCGCAACCGGATCGAATCCGCGCTGGCCTCCGGCCAGATCAGCCCGGGCCTGCTGCTCGGCCATGGCCACTTGGCCATGACGATCGACCAGGGCGCCGATATGAGCCGCCATCAGGGCGTGGTCGCGCTCGAGGGCCGCGGCCTTGAGGAGGCCGCGCACGAGTATTTCCGCCGTTCCGAACAAATTCCGACGCGTGTGCGCCTGGCCGTGGCCGAGGAGCTCCGTGCGGGCCCGGACGGCCCGCGCCATCGCTGGCGCGCGGGCGGAATCCTGCTGCAATTCCTGCCGAAGTCGCCCGAGCGCATGCGTGCGGCCGACCTCGATCCCGGCGACGCGCCCGAGGGCATCACGCTCCCCAGCGCGGCCGAAGACGAGGCCTGGATGGAGGGACGCTCGCTCGTGGAGACGGTCGAGGATCTCGAACTGATCGATCCCGCGCTCTCGACCGAGCGGCTCGTCTATCGTCTGTTTCACGAACGCGGCGTGCGTGTGTTCGATAACGCCCAGATCGCCGCCCGCTGCACCTGTTCGCGCGAAACGGTATCGGCCATGCTGAGAAGTTTCCCGCAGCAGGATCGCGACGACATGGTCGAGGGCGGGACGATCTCGGTCACCTGCGAATTCTGCAACGAAACCTACCGTTTCGATCCGGCCGAGGTTTCGGATGCGGACGGTACACTCAATTGATCGTACGGCCGGCATCGGCCGCATCGAGTGAAAAAGCCGGAATCTGGACATCGAAGTTATCCCCGTCCGGTGTGACCATGCGGTAGCTTCCGCGCATGAAGCCGGAGGACGTGGTCAGCGGTACCCCGCTGGTATATTCGAATGATTCCCCGGGTGCGATGGCCGGCTGCTCACCGACGACGCCGGCGCCGCGGACTTCCTGGATCCGGCCATTGGCGTCCGTGATATGCCAGTACCGCGTTTTCAATTGCACCGTTTCCTGCCCGTTGTTGGCGATTTCGATCGTATAGGACCAGAAGAAGTGTCCGCGCTCGGGCGCGGAGCGCTCCGGCAGGAAGCGCGGCGTCACAGTTACTTCGATGTCGCGGGTGGTGGCACGGTACATGGAACTCCCGATCTTGGATCGCTGCGTCAAAGGCTGGTCATTCAACCGTGACATCGACGGTCTTGCAACCGCTGGCACTCTCGGTAATGCTCCCTCCCATCTTGATGAAGTTGATCCATCGGCGGCCGATGTCATTCATGGACACCAGGACAGCCCAGCCCGTCATGACGACGGAGCGCGATCTGCGACTCGACCTGTTCCGCGGTATTGCGTTGTGGTTGATTTTTCTTGACCATATCCCGTCGAACATTGTCGCCTGGATCACGATCCGGAACTACGGGTTCAGCGACGCCACCGAAATCTTCATCTTCATCTCGGGCTATACGGCCGCCTTTGTCTATGGCCGCGCCATGCGTGAGCGTGGATTTGTGATCGCGGGGGCCCGCGTCTACAAGCGCGCCTGGCAAATCTACATCGCGCACGTCTTTCTGTTCACGATCTATCTGGCGCAGATCGCCTATGTCGCACGCGGCTTCCAGAACCCGCTCTATGCCGAAGAAATGGGAATTCTGGATTTCCTGCAACAGCCAGATGTCACGATCGTCGAAGCGCTCCTGCTGAAATTCAAGCCCGCGAACATGGACGTGCTTCCGCTCTACATTGTCCTGCTGCTGGTCTTCCCGCCGGCGCTGTGGCTCTTGTTACGATGGCCGACGGCGGCATTGGCGACCTCGGCCGTCCTTTATGCGGCGGCGTGGGAATTCGGCTGGAATCTCTCCGCCTACCCGAGCGGCCACTGGTTCTTCAACCCGTTCGCCTGGCAATTGCTGTTCGTGTTCGGGGCCTGGTGCGCGCTGGGCGGAGCGGAACGGCTCGGCGGCCTGCTGCGCTCGCGCATCACGCTGAGTTTTGCCGTGCTCTACCTGCTGTTTGGCTTTTTCGTAACGATGACGTGGTATTTCCCGCGCCTTGAATATCTGTTCATGCCGAAATGGCTGTCCGACCAGATGTATCCGATCAGCAAGACGAATCTTGACGTCCTGCGCTTTGCGCATTTCCTGGCGCTTGCGGCAGTGACGGTCTATTTCGTTCCGCGCACCTGGCCGGGCCTCGCCTCGCCCCTGCTGCGTCCGGCAATCCTGTGCGGGCAACATTCGCTCGAGATTTTCTGCATCGGCGTGTTCTTGTCGTTTGCTGCGCATTTCGCGAAAGTCGAGTTCTCGGGTGGAACGGCGATGCAGATTGCGGTCAGCCTCATCGGGATCGCGTTGATGATTGCGGCGGCCTGGCTGATCGCCTGGTACAAGCGGGTCGAAGGACGCAAGGCTGCGGCGCGTCCGCAGGCGGTCCAGACCGACCTTGCGGGAGGCGGGGCATGAAGACGATTGCGCTGGTCGCGGCGCTGCTGTGCGGATGGGCGGGAAGCGTTCTCGCGCAGGTTCCCGAGCATTGCGACCTGCCCGGCTACCTCTTGTTCAGCGACAGCGAACTCAGGCGCGTCGCCGGTGCGGTCCGGGATCACAAGCGTCTCGACATTGCCGTGCTCGGAACCGCATCGTCGCTGCTGGCGGGCGCCGAGGGCGCCTCCAGCGCCTATCCGGCGCGGCTGCAGGCGGCGTTGGCGCGGCGCCTTCCCGGAGTGGTGGTTAACGTGGTTTCTCTTGCAAAATCGCGTCAAACGACGGCCGACATGACCAGGGAACTGAAAAAACTGCTGGCAGAGATGAAGCCAGCCTTGGTATTGTGGCAGACAGGAACGTTTGATGCCATCCGGGGCGTCGATCCGGTGCAGTTTCGCGAAACGCTGGAGGACGGCGTTGCAGACCTGCAGGCCGGGGGCGCGGACGTCGTCTTGATCAACATGCAATACAGTCCGCGTACCGAATCCATGATCCATATCGGCGCCTATGCCGACAGTATGCGGGCCGTCGCACGCGAGCGTGATGTGCCGCTGTTCGACCGGCTCAGCCTGATGCGGTACTGGAACGACGTCGGCGCTTTCAATTTCTATGCTGCGGGCCGGGATCGCGCGCTGGCCGTGAAAGTGCATGATTGTCTGGGGCGCGCGCTCGCCGCATTGATTGTCGACGCGGCGAAGCTGGAAGAGGCAAGCGGGCAGGCGGGGCAGTAACGATCATGATATCGCTGTTCCGTCCGGGCGCGGCTTTGGCCGCCGGCTTGCTCTTCGTTGCGCTGCCGCTGCCGTCGCGGGGCGAGGAGGGGTCCGCTAACGCGCAAACTCCGTCGACCGCCTGCACCGTGCCCGCTGCGTTGACGAAATTTTCCAATCCGCTGCCGCGGACCGCGCGCCGTCTCGCCGCCGGCCTGCCGATCAAGATCGTCGCGATCGGCTCGTCCTCGACCGCCGGCGCGGGAGCCAGTTCGCCCGCGCATTCCTATCCGAGCCGGCTCGCGGCCGAGCTTTCGGACGCTTTCCCGCACGCTTCAATTGCCGTGCTGAACCAGGGCGTGAACGGCGAAGTCACGCGCGACATGATTGCACGCTTTGACACGGCCGTGGTTGCGGAAAATCCCGACGTCGTGATCTGGCAGGTCGGGACCAATGCGGTGCTGCGCGATCACCCGTTGCGGCCGGCGGCCGCCTTGATCCACGACGGTCTGGCGCGGCTGAAGCCGACCGGCGCGGACATTATCCTGATCGATCCCCAGTTTGCGCCCAAGGTCCTGGCCAAGCCCGATGCCGACGGCATGGTCGATCTGATCGCGCTTGCGGCCAAGAAGGAGAACGTCAACCTGTTTCGCCGTTTCGCCGTAATGCGCCATTGGTACCTGCACGACCGCGTGCCATTCGAGCGCTTTCTGTCGCCCGACGAATTGCATCTGAATGACTGGAGCTATGGCTGCCTGGCCAAGCTCCTGGCCGGCGATATTGCCGAAGCGGCGACGCGCTCCACGCTGACCGCCGGTATTCGCGCGCGCTGACCGGCCGCCAGTCGCCAAAATACGCGCATCTTCCGAAATAGCTGTGTGCGGCCGACCTCATCGCTTTGAGCGGGCGCGCGGCCACGCTAAACCTGCCCGGCCGGAAACAAGGACGGGATCAACGTGACGTCGAATGCCACAGCGGGCAGCGAGGGCATTTTCCCGGACCACATGATTGCCGCGCTTGCGGAGGCGGGCGCGATCCGTTCCGCGCGCGCCTTTGCCGACGACCAGATCCAGCCGGCGAGCCTCGACCTGCGGCTGGGAAAAGTCGCCTATCGCGTGCGCGCCAGCTTTCTACCCGGTATGGCCAGCAACGTCCTCGACCGCATCGAGGCGCTGACGCTGCACACGATCGACCTGTCGGAGGGCGCAGTGCTGGAGACCGGCTGCGTCCACATCGTGCCGCTGTGCGAACAACTCGCCTTGCCGCCCGACGTTGCGGCGTCGGCCAACCCGAAGAGTTCGACCGGGCGGCTCGACGTGTTCACGCGCGTGATCGCCGACCGCGCGCGCAGCTTCGACCGTATCGAGGCCGGTTACAAGGGTCCGCTCTATGCGGAGATCAGCCCGCGCACCTTTCCCGTGCTGGTGCGCGAGGGCTCGCGGCTGTCGCAAATCCGGTTCCGGCGCGGGCACGCCACGCTCGATGCCGCCGCCCTGCGCGCCTTGCATGCGCGCGAGAAGCTCGTCGACAGCGATCATGCCGATGTCGGCGACGGCATCGCCGTCGGGGTCGACCTGTCCGGGTTCGGATCGGACGGATTGATCGGCTATCGCGCCAAGCGCCATACCGGCCTGATCGATGTCGATCGCCGCAACGGCTACGACGTCGCCGACTACTGGGAGCCGATGGCAGCGCGGCGCGACCGCAGCCTGATCCTCGATCCGAACGAGTTCTACATTCTTGCCTCGAAGGAAGCGGTGCAGGTGCCGCCCGATTTCGCCGCCGAGATGGTGCCGTTCGATCCGCTGGTCGGCGAGTTCCGCGTGCATTATGCCGGCTTCTTCGATCCCGGCTTCGGCTATGCGGGGGCCGGCGGACGCGGCGCGCGCGCGGTGCTGGAAGTGCGCTCGCGCGAAGTGCCGTTCATCCTCGAGCACGGCCAGATCGTCGGCCGCCTTGTCTATGAGCGCATGCAGGCGCGTCCGACCAGGCTCTATGGCCAGGGCATCGGTTCGAACTACCAGGCCCAGAGCCTGAAACTGTCGAAGCATTTCCGCTCTTAAGCGGGC
>WBUW01000168.1 GCA_008933495.1 Pseudorhodoplanes sp. | reverse complement strand
GATTGCGGCAGACGCGGAAGGGAAAGCCGTCGGGGCCATCGGCGGGCGTTGCGGTCACAACCGTGACCTCGTGGCCGCGCTCGGCCAGCCCGCTCGCGAGCGTGAGCGTCGCGGTCTCCAGGCCGCCGATCGAGGGCAGGAACTGATACGACGATATCAGGATGCGCACGTGAGGCTTCTTCCGTTCCAGAGCAACGGCGGCACTGTGTCGCGAAATGGTTAAGATCAGCCGACCGCTTCGGGCCGCGCACGCAGGCCGTCTCCCGCCGAGCGGCTGCAGGCGTAGCGGGCGATCAGGAGACCGACCGAGGTCAGGACGTAGCCGAGCGCCGCGCCATAAATGCCGAGCGGCGGAACCAGCAGCACATTGGCGAGGGCGGAGCCGATGGCGCCCGCAACCGCGATGACGAGGATCGCGCGGTCCTGGTGCAGCGCGAGCAGCGCAAAGCTGTAGCCGTCCGCGCCCACGCGCATGACGGTCGCAACCAGCATGATCCAGAACACCGGAAGGTAGTCCTGCAGCAGCGGCCGGTCGAGCAAGGGCAGCAGGATCGGCATCGCGACCAGCGCCCCGGTGGCGAGGACCGCGACCCATCCGGTCACTTCGATCTGGGTGCGCCGTTCGAGGCTCTTGAACGCGGCGGCTTCGATCATGCGCGCCGCCTCGACCAGTTGCGCAATGCGCGCCTGCACGATTCCGTAGACTACGAGCGAATGGGCGACGTTGGCGACGGACCAGAAGAAGGTGTAGACGCCGGTCAGTTCGAGGCCGAGAAAAAACGAGATCAGGAAGCGGTCGAGATAGAGGCTGGTCACCCCGCTGATGTCCTTGACGTGAAACGGCACGCTGGCGCGCAGGCTCTGCATCAGCCACCGTCCGTCCAGCCGCATGGCACGCCAGCGCCCGCGGCCGGCGACGAACACCGCAATGATCAACCAGGTCAGAACCAGGCTGGCGAGCCAGCCGTAGAGCAGGCAATCGAGGTTCCGGGTCGCCGGAAACACGAGACCGGCGATAATGACCAGCGGCGGCCACAGGCCGTGGCGCAGGAACAGGAGGGCGTTGGCAAAGAACACGCGGCCGCGCAGGATCAGCATGTCACAGGCGTCGGAGGCGAGGTGATCGAGGAACAGGATCAGTCCGACCGGAATGCCAAGCCGCCAGGGCACCGGTTCGCCGAGCGCGGCATTGAGCAGCCAGGCGAGCGGCTGGCCGACCAGGTGAACGGCCATCGAGAGCGACAGCCGCGTGGTCACGAGCGGGGCGGCGACCGCGCGCGCCACCGCCACAACCTGCCGGCTGATCGTGTCGGTTATCCCGAAGCCGAACACGGCCGGCACAATGGTGAGCGCCCCGGCCACCAGGCCGTAGACGCCGAGCTCCGCCAGGCCCAGATAGCGGGCGGTGTAGAGGGCGAGGGCGAACTTGGCGAGCGTGACGGTGCCGCGCAGGCCGATCAGGGTGGCCTGTTCAAGCAATCGGCGAAGCGTTGCGACGGAAGCGGTCATCGGGTCACAGAGGCTCGATAGCGGGCGGCCGAAACCGCAGGGCCACGACTTTATCCGCCGACTCTCACCGATTGTTTACCGCCGCCGTCTTAATGTCCGGCGCCGCGTCGGGGCGGCCGCCGGGAACCCCTCTGTCGCGGGAGGCAGCAACGCGATCCATGTCCAACCAGTTCCACGCCCCCGCCGTCAGTGTCGTCGTGCCTTGCTACAATGGCGGGCGCTTCATCGATCAGTTGCTCGCGAGTCTCGCCCGGCAGACCTTCCGCGATTTCGAAATCATCATTGTCGATGACGGCTCGACCGACCCGCAAACCGCAGCCAAGCTGGCCGCACTGGCGGCGGACATCCGCGTCATCCGGCAGGAGAATGGCGGGCTTTCGAGCGCCCGCAATACCGGCTTTCGTGCCGCGCGCGCCGACCTTGTGCTGCCGCTCGATTGCGATGACAGCCTGGAGCCGCAATTCCTCGAGGAGACCGTGGCGGCGATGCGTACCGCGCCGGCCGATGTCGGCTTTGTCTTTACCGACGAGCGGCTGACCGGGGCGCGCTCGGGGCTGGCGAACAACCGCTTCAACGCATTCGATCAGCTTTTCGTCAACCACCTGACCTATTGCATGCTCCTGCGCAAGAGCGCCTGGCGCGCCGTCGGCGGCTACGATGAGAACATGCGCGACGGCTATGAGGACTGGGAATTCAATATCGCGCTGGCCAAGGCCGGCTATCGCGGCATCGGCATCAGGAAGCCGCTGTCGATCTACTGGGTGAGCAGCGAGGGCATGCTGATGAGCAGGTCCTCCGCCCTGCATGCGCGGCTTTGGGGCTATATCCGCCGCAAGCACCGCGACCTCTACCGGCTGCCCGGCCTGCTCCGGCAATGGTGGAAGTGGCGCGCGACGCCGCACGATGTCTCGCTGGCCTACGCGCTGGCTTTGCTTGCGATCGCCATCGTCCTGCCCGGCGCGTGGTTCAGCGCTCTGGTGCGCTTCGTCCGCGCCCGCCGCCTCGCCAACGCGGCGGCCGCTGCCGCCCGCTGAGCGGGCATCAACTCAATGCATACTCGCCGAGCTGGGCGCGCGCGCGGCGCGCGCCTTGTGCCGCATGGTCGCGGCGATCAGGCCCCAGACGGTACCGAGAATGAGATAATAGGGCCGCACGTGGTCGGTATCGACCAGCAGGCTCTGAAACGCGTAGCCGACAAAGGTCGCGTAGATGGCCACCGTCGACAATTGCCACGGCGTGCGCACGAGCGATGCCTTGAATCCGGCGGCGAAGGTGACCAGCGTGAGCGCCAGATAGGCGATGCCGCCGAGCCAGCCGTGATTGAGCAGGGTGCCGAGATAGGAATTGTGCGAGACGAGGCCGTAGCGGTTGCCGAAAATCCACGGGCCCATGCCGTTCGGATGGTCGAGGATTTCCTCGATGCTCTTTTCCTGGATGTTGAAGCGCGAGCCGGAGCTGCCGATGTCGTATTCCTGCAGCAGGCGGGCGCGCTGCAGCAGCATTTCGCCGACCGTCTCATTGGACAGCAGCGCGGTCATGGTGGCGGCGCCGACCAGGATCGCGGCGACCACGAGCGTGACCAGGCGCTTTCGTTCGCTGCGGCTGCGGGTGATCAGCAGGAACAGCCCGACCATGACCAGGGTCGAGACCGCCAGATGCCCCCACGCCCCGCGCGAAAAGACCAGCAGCAGCGCGACGCCGATGATCGCCATGGCCACGATATGGCGCAGCCGCGCCACCCCTTCCAGCACGCGCTCGATCAGGAGCAGCATCGGCGGCACCAGAAACTGCCCGAAGCCGTTCGGGTCCTTGAACGTCGACACCGCGCGGCCGTGCAACAGGAACGAATCCGCGCCCGGAATGAGCTTGAAAAAGGCCCCGATTCCGATCAGCGATGCGATCACGGCGGCGAGCACATAGGCGGCGCGCAGGACGGCAAAGCGCGGCCCGGTATTGCGGGTGAGCAGGCAGGCGAAAACCACCGCCGTGACCGACAGATAGGTCGAGATCGAGACGAAATGCAGGACGTCGGGATGGTCGATGACCGGAAAGGCCGAGGCGATGCCGGCGCATTGCAGGATCAGCAGCAGATAGATCAGCGGCAGCACACCGCGGTCGACCGGTACGCGCGCGGCAATGCAGGTCAGCCCCAGCAGCGCGACAAGGCCTTCATACGGTGCCGGCTGCCGCAGCACATAGAAGCTGGACAGCACGGTCACAAACAGCGCTGCGCACAGAAAGGTCTCGGCCAGGCGCGGCGCCTCGCTCGCCGCGCCCTGAGGTGCGGCTGGAATGGTCCGGTAGGGCGCAGGTCGCACGCTGTCGAGCGTGATCAATAGGCGTTCTCGGTCTTGAGCAATGCGAACGGCGTCATCGCCAGGATGTACGCGTCGAATAGCACCGACCAGTTTTCAATATAGTAAAGATCGTATTCCACCCGCTTCTGGATCTTTTCGGCGGTATCGGTTTCGCCGCGCCAGCCATTGATCTGGGCCCAGCCGGTGACGCCCGGCTTGACGCGGTGACGGGCAAAATAGCCGTCCACCGCGTCGGCATAGAGGCGGGCTTCCGCCTTGGCGTTGACGGCGTGCGGGCGCGGACCGACGAGCGAGAGGTTGCCCCTGAACACCACGTTGAAAAGCTGCGGCAGTTCGTCGATGCTCGCCTTGCGGATCAAACGCCCGACCCGGGTCACGCGCGGATCGTCCTTGGTGACGAGCCTGGCGGCGGTCGCGTCGGCGGCCTCGGTGTACATCGAGCGGAACTTGTAGACCTCGATCAGGTCGTTGTTGAAGCCGTAGCGCTTCTGCCTGAACAGAACCGGGCCGCGGCTGTCGAGCTTGATGGCGATGGCGACAAGCAGCATGAGCGGCGCGAGCAGGATCAGCGCCAGCCCGCCGATAAGCTTGTCGAACAGCCACTTCATGACGACGTCCCAGTCCGCGATCGGACGGTCGAACACGTCGATGACCGGCACTTCGCCGAGATAGGAGTAGGAGCGCGGCCGGAAACGCAGCTTGTTGGAGTGCGCCGACAGCCGGATGTCGACCGGCAGCACCCACAGCTTCTTGAGCATTTGCAGGATGCGGTTCTCGGCGCTGATCGGCAGCGAGAAGACCACGAGATCGACGCGCGTGCGGCGCGCGAACTCGATGAAATCGTCCACCGTTCCGAGTTTTCTCAGGCCCCCGCACGTGTCGGGCGAGCGGCTGTCGCTGCGGTCGTCGAACACGCCGATCACCCGCACGTCGCTGTCGGGCTGCGTACGCAGGATGCTGATCAGCTTCTCGCCCGGCTCGCCGGCGCCGACGACGACGGTGCGCCGGGTCAGCCGCCCCTGGCGCATCCACCGGCGGACGACCTTGTACAGAACGAGCCGCGAGGTCATCAGCGCGAGCAGGCCGAACCCGTAGAAGCCGAGAAACCAGCCGCGCGAAAAGTCATGGCCGACCTTGGCCATGAATCCGGCCGCGGTTCCCGCCATGAAGACGACCGACCAGGCCGAAACGAGCTTCGCCATCTGGGTCACCGGGCGGCGAAACGCGTGCGTGTCGTATAATTCGACGCTCTGGAAGGCGAGGATCGCGACAACCGAGATCGACAGGATCGCGGCGGCATAGACCCAATGCGAGTCTTCGCCGGTGCCGACATAGCCGAGAAACACCGCTGCGCCGACCAGATTGATCAGCACGAATTCGATCATCCGCACGAAGCCGGCAACCACGATCGGCGAATAGGCGGTCGCCGTCGGCTCCTTGGCGATGACGGCGAGCGCCGCCGGCGACAGGCTCGCGCTGTGACGCGGAGCAAGCGACGGCTCGACCAGCGCAGCCGCCGACACCGGCGCCGCGCTCAACACGTTTTGAGCGTTCGACTCAACCATGACGCCACCCGCAAGGTCTTATCGGACGCAGACGGTCCGTGACCTTTTCGTTCCCTTGGCGTCGTTTCTAGCGGAAATGTTTCAATAAAAGCTTATGCAACCGGGGCGGAATGCTTGACCGCGCGCGCTTCGCGATAGCCGGCAAGGCCAAGCTCAACCATGCGCCCGGCGGAAAATTCCGTGCGAACGCGCTCCCGCAATACCGCGGCGGCTGCCGACATGGTTTGCGGATCGTTAATCGCGGACGCGATGGCGCGGCCGAGCGCCGCGCGGTCGCCGCTCTTCACCAGGCGGTCGGCCTGCGGTCCGAAAATTTCCGGGATGCCGCCGACGTCGGTGACGATCATGGGCAGGCCGGCGGCGGCAAATTCCAGGACGATATACGGCAGCGATTCGGCACGTGAGGGCACGACCGCGATCCGGCCAAGTCCGAACGCCTCGCGCGCCGGCCTCGGCGGGAGGAAGCGGACTGCCGTGTCGAGGCCGAGTTGCATGGTCCGTGATTTCAGCACCTCGCGGTCCGGCCCGTCGCCGACAATGGTCGCGGTCAGCGGCAGACCGGCCTCGCGCAGGTCGGCGAGCGTATCGAGAAGCCAGTCGACGCCCTTGATCGCGCGTAATTCGCCGATGAACAACAGGTCGGTCGCATCGGGACGCGCGGTCGCCGGCGCAAAGTCGCTTGCGGTCAGGCCGTTGCGGGCGACCCGTATCAGCGCACGGCCGGGATCGATGCGGCTGCAAAACACCGACCGCGCATATTCGCTCTCGAACAGGAACAGGTCGGTACGGCGCGCAAGTCCCCACTCGATCGTATCGTAGATCAGGCCGGCGGGACTGGCGCGCCGGAAATGAAGGCTCCCGCCATGGGGCGTGTAGACCGTGACGGCGGACCGCGGCGCGGCAAGACGCCCGTACGCGCCGCCCTTTGATCCGTGGCCGTGCACGACGTCGAGCGGTTGTACACGCAACAGCGCGGCGACGCGCCGGACCGAAATCAGATCGCCAATGCCGACCTGGCGCGGCATGGGGATGCGCGTAACGCCGAGCGCGAGCACCGGCGCGATGCGCTCGAGGAGCGTTTGTCCAAGTTCGCCGCCCGTCGTGCTGTCGGCGATGATGCCGACGCGATGGCCGCGCGCCGATTGGCCTTCGGCAACGTCGAGCACGTGCCGGAACAGGCCGCCGAGCGGTGCGCGAAGGACATGAATGATTCGGAGCGTTTCCGGGGAGGGCGGCATGGTCAAAACCAGCGTTCGGGGACGTGCACGGTGTCGCCGGGGCGAAGCGGCGTGGCGGGGAGAACGCGCAGGCGCGGCGGCTGGCCGCTGGCATTGCGCGTGAGCTGTACGCTGCGCTTGTCGGCGC
>WBUW01000167.1 GCA_008933495.1 Pseudorhodoplanes sp. | reverse complement strand
ACGCGGCGCCGCCGCCGATCGGCGGGCGCGGCCGGTTCCGCCCGTCGCTGCCGTTTCCACCCGGTGGCTGGTTCATCGCCGTACGCGCCTCACGTCGTTGCTCGCCTCGATCAGATCCGGCACGTCAAGTATTTCGCCCGAAAGTTGCAGGAGGGCCCACCGGGCCAAGGCCAGACCCGCGGAACTTGCGGCCGCCATGACCGGCGAATTTATAAGCCATTGTGGCGAAAGGGGGAAACTCTTAACGCCGAATTCAGTCCACAGGCCGGCGGAAAATCAAAGAGGCATTCGTTCCGCCAAATCCGAACGAGTTGGAGAGCACCACGTTGATTTCCCGACTGCGCGCCTTGTGGGCCACGAGATCGATCGGGGTTTCGACCGAGGGGTTGTCGAGATTGATGGTCGGCGGCGCGATCTGGTCGCGGATGGCCAGGATCGAGAAAATCGCCTCCACCGCCCCCGCCGCGCCGAGCAGATGCCCGATGCACGACTTGGTCGAGGACATCGAGAGCTTGCCGGCGGCATTGCCCGCCATGCGCTGAACCGCGGCCAGCTCGATTTCGTCGGCCATGGTCGAGGTGCCGTGCGCATTGATGTAATCGATATCGCCGGGCGTGATGCCGGCCCGCTTGATCGCCGCATTCATGCAGCGGAACGCGCCGTCGCCGTCCGGGGTCGGCGCGGTGATATGGAAGGCGTCGCCCGACATGCCGTAGCCGACAAGCTCGGCATGGATTTTCGCGCCGCGCCGGCGCGCGTGCTCATATTCTTCCAGCACCACGGCGCCCGCGCCTTCGCCCATCACAAAGCCGTCGCGGTCGCGATCATAGGGACGCGACGCCCGGGTCGGATCGTTGTTGAACGAGGTCGACAGCGCCTTGCAGGCGGCGAAGCCGGCAAGCGACAGCCGGTCGATCGGCGACTCGCATCCGCCGGCCACCATCACGTCGGCGTCGCCGAGCGCGATGATGCGGCCGGCATCGCCGATCGCGTGCGCGCCGGTCGAACAGGCGGTGACGACGGCGGAATTGGGTCCCTTCAGGCCGAACGCGATCGAGACATAGCCGGAGGCCAGATTGATGATGCGGCCGGGGATGAAGAACGGCGAGACGCGCCGCGGTCCGCGCTCCTTCAGCAGCAGCGCGCCGTCGGCGATGCCCGCAACCCCGCCGATGCCCGAGCCGATCAGCACGCCGGTCGCGCACTGGTCTTCATGATCGGCCGGATGCCAGTTGGCGTCGTCGAGCGCCTGGCGCGCCGCGCACAGGCCGTAGACGATGAACTCGTCGACCTTGCGCTGCTCCTTGGGCTCCATCCACTGGTCGGGATTGTAGGTGCCGTTCGAGCCGTCGCCGCGCGGAATCTGGCAGGCGATCTGCGCCGGCAGGTCGGAGACGTCGAATTTCTCGATGCGCCGCGCCCCGCTCTCGCCCTTGAGCAGCCGCTGCCAGCTCGCCTCGACGCCGCACGCGAGAGGCGTGACCATGCCCAATCCCGTGACGACAACGCGTCTTAGCACATCCGGCTCCTGTCCAGGAGGCGACGCAGCGCGCCCCCATGCATAATTCGGAAAACCGCGCCGGTCATATTGCCCGACGCAGCCCGATCAATCCCGCAATGTCAGAACCGGAGGCGTCAGCTCTTGGCGTTCTTTTCGAGGAACTTCACGGCATCGCCGACGGTGAGAATCGTTTCGGCCGCGTCGTCCGGAATCTCGCAACCGAACTCCTCCTCGAAGGCCATGACCAGCTCGACGGTGTCGAGAGAGTCGGCTCCGAGATCGTCGATGAAGCTCGCGCCCTCGGTCACCTTGTCCGGCTCGACCCCGAGATGCTCCACGACAATTTTCTTCACCCGCTCGGCAATGTCACTCATCGTTCGAACCTCTATTTTTCAGGATAGGCTCGACCGTTGAAGCGATCGGAGCCGTCGCGGCACGGCCTTCTCACGCATGACTGGGCAGTGCGTGACGAGGTTGGCTGGTCACGGCCACCGGCGCAATGCCTTTGTGTCCGTAAGCCCCCACCCGGCCGTGGTCCGGTTACCACACTTCAAAACCGTTGACTAGCATCGCGGCAACCGTCCCCAACCTCTTGTTTGCGGCCGGTTATCCGTCTCAGATCATGGCCATGCCGCCGTTCACGTGCAGCGTCTGGCCGGTGACATAAGCGGCTTCGTCGGAGGCCAGATAGACCACCGCGGCGGCGACATCGTCGGGCGTTCCGAGCCGGTTGGCGGGGACCATGGCCATGATGGCTTCGCGCTGCTTGTCGTTGAGCTTGTCGGTCATGGGCGTGGCGACGAAGCCGGGGGCCACGCAATTCGCCGTTACGCCGCGCCGCGCATATTCCTTGGCGAGCGACTTCATCATGCCGATCATCCCGGCCTTGGCGGCCGTGTAATTGCCCTGCCCCGGATTGCCGGTGACGCCGACGACCGAGGTGATGCCGATGATACGTCCGTGGCGCCGGCGCATCATGGTCTTCATGGCCGCGCGCGCGAGGCGGAATGTCGCGGTCAGGTTGACGTTGATGACGACGTCCCAGTCCTCATCGCGCAACTGAACGAACAGATTGTCGCGCGTAATGCCGGCGTTGGCGACCAGGATATCGAGCTTTTCCATCTTCGCTTCGGCCTGCGGCACCAGCGCCTCGACCTGGTCCTTGTCGGCAAGGTCGCAGGGCAGGACATGCACGCGATCCTTGAGTTCTCCGGCCAGTTGGTCGAGCACCGCGCGCCGCGTGCCCGAGATCGCGACCGTCGCACCCTGCCGGTGCAGCGCGCGCGCGATCGCGCCGCCAATTCCGCCGGTGGCGCCGGTCACGAGCGCGGTCTTACCGTTGAGTTCGAACATGGACAATCCTCCCGGCGCGGGCGCTCAGCCGCGCGCCGATTTGTAGGCGGCAATATCGTCCGGCGTGCCGATCGCAACCCCGGACGCACCTTCGGCTATGCGTTTGACGAGCCCGGTCAGCACCTTGCCGGCCCCCGCCTCATAGAATGTAGTAACGCCGTTCTGCGCCATGTAGGACATGCATTCCCGCCAGCGCACCGTGCCGGTGACCTGTTCGACGAGCGCGCGCACGATGGCCTGCGGATCGCTGATCGCCTGCGCGCGCACATTGGCCACCACCGGAACCGCCGGCGCGCGCACCGTAACCTTGGACAGGGCCTCCGCCATCGCATCGGCCGCCGGCTGCATCAGCGCGCAATGGAACGGAGCGGAAACCGGCAGCATCATCGCGCGCTTGGCGCCCCTGGCCTTGGCGATCTCGCAGGCGCGCTCGACCGCGGCCTTGTTGCCGGAAATCACCACCTGCCCGCCGCCATTGTCGTTGGCGGCCTGGCAGACCTGCCCTTGCGCGCCCTCGCGGGCGGCGGCGGCGGCGTTCTCGAACGACAGGCCGATGAGCGCGGCCATGGCGCCCTCGCCGACCGGGACGGCTTTCTGCATGGCGTTGCCGCGAATGCGCAGGAGGCGCGCGGTGTCGCTCACCGAGAGCGCGCCGGCGGCGGCAAGCGCGGAATATTCGCCGAGCGAATGGCCGGCGACAAACCTGGCGTCGCGCTTGAGGTCGAGGCCGGCTTCCGCCTCAAGCACCCGCATGACCGCGACCGACACCGCCATCAGGGCGGGCTGGGCATTCTCCGTCAGCGTCAGCTTGTCGGCCGGTCCCTGCCACATGATCGCCGAGAGCTTTTCGCCGAGCGCGGCATCGACCTCCGCGAACACCGCGCGCGCCGGCGCGAAGGCTTCCGCCAGCGCCTTGCCCATGCCGACCGCCTGGCTGCCCTGCCCCGGAAAGGTAAATGCCGCCGTCATGCCGCCCCTGAATCTGGATCTGGCCCGAAAACGGGCCGAAAGACACCGCGCGACCGGCGCTGTCAAGCTGGCCCGGGCGCGGCTCCCGCACGCCTTGCCTTCCCCGCCGGAATGCTTATAAACCCGGCTTCCGCTCGTCCCCGGCCGAAGGCTGAACGGACGGCCGCCGAAGCCGGTTTGCGGCGCGGCGGCAGGGCCTGAAAACCCGTCGTCCCGTGTCTTCGCCAAGAGAGCATCGAGCCTTTCCGAAGGTCTCGTTGGGCTTTGCGCCGGGAGAGCCGTATCGACAGAAGGGCAATCCATGCCGCTCTATGAACACGTCTATCTGGCGCGCCAGGACCTGAGCGCGCAGCAGGTCGAGGACATGACCACCCAGTTCAAGGGGGTGATCGAAGGCCTCGGCGGCAAGGTCGGCAAGACCGAATACTGGGGTCTGAAATCGCTGTCCTTCCGCATTCGCAAGAACCGGAAGGCCCACATAACCCTGATGAACGTCGATGCCGCGCCGGCCGCCATCAACGAGGTCGAGCGCCAGCAGCGCCTGAACGAGGACGTGCTGCGCTTCATGACGGTGCGCGTCGAGGAGCTCGAAGACGGGCCGTCGGCCATGATGCGCAAGTCCGATCGCGACGAGCGCGAGCGCGGCGAACGCGAGCGCGGCGGACGCGGGCCGCGCCGCGAGCGCGAAGGTCGCGGGCGCGAAGAGGAAGCGATCGTCGGGGAAACCGAAACGGTGGGGGAATAGACCATGGCCTTTGGTGGTGGTGGCGGCGGCGGACGCCGTCCTTTCTTCCGTCGGCGCAAGAGCTGTCCGTTCACCGGTACGAACGCTCCGAAAATCGATTACAAGGACGTGCGCCTGCTCCAGCGCTATGTTTCCGAGCGTGGCAAGATCGTGCCGAGCCGGATCACGGCGGTCTCGGCCAAGAAGCAGCGCGAACTGGCGCAAGCCATCAAGCGCGCGCGCTTCCTCGGCCTCCTGCCTTACGTGATCCGCTGAGGCGCGGCGGACACCCGCTCCGCGCTTGCGGAGCCGCATGAACGAGGCGTCCGGGTCCGGCCCGGGCGCCGATGGTTGGGGCGGGACGCGCCGTCGTGCGCGGCTCCGCCTCTAACCGCTGAGAAGCGGGACAGCTCGTGATGATGCAGATGATCCTTGTAGGCCTCGGTGCCGGATTCGCGACCGCCTTGCTGTTTGCGTCGGTGGCGTCCGGCTCGCTTTTGTCGATCCTGCTCTTCTATCTGGCGCCGCTGCCGATCCTGATCGCCGCGCTCGGCTGGAGCCATTGGTCGGCGCTGATCGCCGCTATCAGCGCCGCCAGCGGGCTTGCGCTCGTCCTCGGGCCGTTCTTCTTCATCGCCTTCCTGATCGGCGTCGGGCTGCCGGCCTGGTGGCTCGGTTATCTCGCTTTGCTGGCGCGCCCGGACCCCGCCGCGCCCGACGGATTCGAATGGTACCCGGCTGGCCGCCTGCTGTTATGGGCGTCGATCATCGCCGCCCTGATCGTCATTCTGGCGATTCCGAATTTCGGCCTCGACGAGGAGAGCTTCCGCGCCGCGCTGCGCAACGCCTTCGAACGCGTGCTGCGCGCGCAGACCCGCACCGCGCCCGACGCCCCGCTCACCATTCCCGGCATCGATGCCAGGCGGCTCATCGACCTGCTCGCCGCGGTGATCCCGCTCGCCGCTGGCGTGGTCGCGACCATCACCAACACGGTGAACCTCTATCTCGCCGGGCGGATCGTCAAGCTGTCGGGCCGGCTGCGGCGCCCCTGGCCGGACATTGCGGCCCTGCGGTTTCCGCCCTACGCGCCCGCGCTCCTGGCCGGTGCCATCGCGGTATCGTTCCTGCCCGCGCTCATCGGCTCGGTCGCCGGCATCCTGTCGGCCGCCCTGCTCATGGCCTATGGCCTGCTCGGCTTTGCGGTGCTGCACACCATCACCCGCCAGACCGGCGCGCGGCCCTTCCTGCTCGCGACCGCCTACGCCGCCGTGTTCGTGTTCGGCTGGCCCATCCTCGCCGTCATCTTGCTCGGCCTCGCCGACACGATTTTCGATTTGCGCGGACGCGCCGCGCGGCGATTGCCGCCGGCGCCGCCCGCAACCTGACATCTAACCGGATCCGCGAAAGGAGACATTGTCATGGAAGTCATTCTGCTCGAACGCGTGGCCAAGCTCGGCCAGATGGGCGACACCGTCCGCGTCAAGGACGGCTACGCCCGCAACTTCCTGCTCGCCAACGGCAAGGCGCTGCGCGCGACCAAGGAGAACAAGACCCGCTTTGACGCCATGCGCAAGGAGCTCGAAGCGCGCAACTTCGAAAACCGCGGCGACGCCGAGAAGGTCGCGGCCGGCCTCAACGGCAAGACTTTCGTGGTGCTGCGCCAGGCCGCCGAGACCGGCCATCTGTTCGGCTCGGTGTCGGCGCGCGATCTCGCCACGCTGATCGCCGACGGCGGCTTCAAGGTCAATCGCGGCCAGATCGTGATGAACGCGCCGATCAAGACCATCGGCCAGCACAAGGTGCCGGTCGCGCTGCATCCGGAGGTCGAAGTCATCGTGCTGGTGAATGTCGCGCGCAACGCCGACGAAGCCGAGCGCCTGGCGCGCGGCGAAAACGTCACCGTCCGCAGGACCGGTGCGGAAGCCGCGGCCGAGGAAGCCGCGGTCACCGCCGAAGCGTTCTTCGAGGAAGGCTCGCAGCCCAAGGGCGAGGAGAGCGCCGACGAGAACGCCGAACCGGGGGCCGCGAAAGCCTGACCGGCGCTCAGAGCGGGATTTCCGGCGCCCGCGTCGGGATTGGCTTCTCTTCGGTGAGCGGCGAGACCAGCGCAGGCGGTTTCGCAGGTGCGGCCGTCACCGCAGGCGACGCCCCGGTCTGCTGCACGGGTTCGCCTGCGGGTGTTGCCGGTTTTGCGTCGCGCGCGGCCGGGGCACCTGCGCCCGGCGGACGGGCCTGGCCGGGGGCAGGTG